>JAYSPU010000300.1:0-1877 GCA_043721935.1 Bacteroidota bacterium
TAGCTCATCCAATTCACTTTTGCTTCTGCATTCCACTTGATGGATGTTTTCTTGAGTTGTGTCCAGAATTCAATTGAGCTTTCACCGGTTATATCACCAACGCCGAATTTGGAATCATTCCATCCGCCGAAAGAGAATGGTTCGCGTGGAACCGGTACACCAATGTTAACGCCTATCATTCCTGCACTTGCGCGTTCCATGACTTGTCGTGCTGTTGATCCGCTTTGAGTGAAGACAGATGCTGCATTGCCGTATTCTGATCCATTCTCAATAGCAATTGCTTCGTCCAGATCTTTTGCCCGAATGATTGCTATGACCGGACCGAACACTTCTTCTTTTGCAATGGCCATATCCGGTTTTACAAAATCAATTACCGTTGGACCAACATACCAGCCGCCTTCTTTCCCTTCTACATTCGTATTTCGACCGTCAACTAAGACTTTAGCGCCTGCTTTTTCAGCTTCGTCAATGTATCGCTCTATTCGTTCTTTCGCAGCAGGACTAATAACCGGACCTAGATTTTTTCCCGGAATAATTTTACGTGCTTCATCACAAATTTTTGCAATGATGTTATCGACCGGTCCGACAGCTACCATTGCTGATGCTGCCATACAACGTTGTCCTGCACAACCACTCATGGATGCTGTAACATTCGATGCTGTCATATCAGGATGTGCGTCAGGCATAACAATAAGATGATTTTTTGCTCCACCTAATGCCAGACTTCTTTTCAAATTTGATGTCGCTCTTTTGTAAACAATTTTAGCAACCTTGGTTGAACCTACAAATGAAACGGCTGCAATGCCGGGATGATCACATATAGCTTCTACAATTTCTCTGTCTCCGTTGATGATATTGAAAACACCGTCAGGGAGTCCTGCTTCATTCAACATTTCTGCAATACGATTCGAAGAAATCGGAACAAGTTCAGATGGTTTAAGGATCATGCAATTTCCAAGTACCAATGCATTCGGAATTGTCCAATGCGGCACCATGTGTGGAAAATTAAATGGTGCAATGGATGCAACAACACCAATCGGTTTGTGATCGATGCGACATTCCACACCACGTGAAACTTCCAGAATTTGTCCGGCTACCAATTGAGGCATACTGCAGGCAAATTCTGTGAGCTCTATACTTTTTTCAACTTCAGCAATTGCTTCGTCTAGTGTTTTGCCATTTTCCTTATGAACCAGTGTCGCCAGTTCCTTCAGGTGTTTTTCCATCAATGTCTTGTAGCGAAAAAATACCTGTACTCGTTCTTTTATTGGTGTTGCCGACCAGGTTTCAAATGCTTTTTTGGCTGCCGTCACAGCAACATCCAGATCTGACATTGTCGACATTGGGACAATCGATAAAAGTGATCCGTCCAGTGGAGAAAAAACTTCCATCGTGCGGGAAGTTCCATTTGTAAATTGTCCTGATATGTAGTTCTTAACCTCAGGATATTGCATTTCAGTAGTCTTCATGAAGGCGATTTAATGTTCAAAGATGGGAAATAAAAACAACTTCCCAAAGGAAGGAAGGAGAGTGAAAGGTAGGCGAAAAGCAGGGTTTGTGACTTGTTACTATGCGGGAATGCGAGGAGTTTGTAAAGATGATTTTATTCGACCACATTGGCGTTCATTTGTACTATGTTTATCCGGAGAAAAGGAGTTCAATTATTCCGTCGTTGTATGAAAGGCCATAAGTGGTAAGTGTGTATGATACAACATACGTTTGGTCATGCTGCGTCCAAATAGTTTTTTCGCCCAGGATCGTTTACGCATAGATACTGCTAACAGATTAAATTTATTTTCAGATAGCCAATCGTTCAAGGATTCGAATGTATCATCGCTTGTGATAAGATTCATGTGAACAAATGGATAGTTACTTTC
>JAYSPU010000301.1:0-5160 GCA_043721935.1 Bacteroidota bacterium
CCGAGAGGCCAACACAGGTCGAAATTTTGACCTCTAACCGCAACTAAATAACCAAGAAAAAAAACAAGCAGTAAAAGTTTTCTTTTACCTAAATAATTATCAAATAGGATTGCATTACTTTTGCTGCTCATTTTTATTAAATTGAAATCATTTTATTAAATTTAATCAAATTAATGGACTACTGCATATATTAATAAAAAAGAAAAGACAAATTGTCGGAATCTCAGATGAGAAAAAAAGGTAGCTGATAAAAAAACTGAAATTCTGACAGAAAAAAAATACGAATCAACACCATGGGCCGATTCGTATTTTTCAATACTTTCAATTCAATAAATAATATCAGTCTATAAATAAAATGAGACTACTTCACTTTAGCAGCTTTCAATTCTTGTTCAAATGTCAATTGAGTCATTCGATTATCGCCTTTGAAGAAAAATACTCCTCCCCAGTTATAGACAATTTTCTGATAGTTGAAAGCGGATCCGTCCTTCTTAACAACGGTTCTGTAAATTACTCTGTTCGATTCGTTAACAGTTTCTTCAGTAATACCTTCTTTATAATCAGAGTCAACAATTTTTGGAACTGTTGTAACAGGAGTTGTTTCTTTTTTATCAGACTTATCAGAACCGGAAGCATTTACTTTGGCCATCATTTGCTTTTTCGCTTCTATCTCTGCCAATGCTTTTGCTCTTCGCTCCTCATCTTCCTTTGCAGTTTGAGCGCGTTGTATGGCAGCAATTGAATCCTTATATGCCTTCGCAGCGGCCAATGCATGTTGTCTATCTAACTCTGCCTGTTCTCTTGCATTTGCTTGTGCTTTATAGGCACTATCTGCTGCGGCTTTTTTTCTGTTTTGTTCAGCAAATGTTGCAGCGGTAATGGAATCCTGTCGTGCTTTTTCTTTTGCAATTACAGCCAGTTTCGCAGCCTCAGCAGCTTTTGCCTCAAGTGCAAGAGTAGCTTTCGCTTGTTCAATAGCTTCTGTTCTGGCTCTTGCAGCTTCTGCCTGAGCATTGGAAATAGAATCTTGTCTGGCCTTAGCACGAGCTGAAGCAAGTTGCTCTGCTTGTAATCGGGCCGCATTCTGTGCTTTTGCAGTACTATCCGCACTGTTTTTTTGTCGTAATCGTTCAGCTGTTTCTGCTGCATTGGCAGAATCCTGACGGGCTTTATCTTTTGCAGCAACTGCTATCCGTGAATCTTCTGCATCTTTTGTTTTTTGTGCAAGCTCGGCTTTTGCAAGTGCCATTGAATCTTGTCTTGCTTTGATTCGCATAGCATTCTCTTGATCAGCTCTTGTTTTTGCATCAGCCAGAGCTTTCGTTGTGCTATCGGCTATTTCCTTTTGACGAAGTTTGGATGCAGCAATGGCATTATTAGTTGAATCCTGTTGCGCTTTCTCTCTGGCAATACCCGTTAACCTGGCATCTTCCTCTGCCTTTGCAAGTCGTGCGGCTTCTGCTTTGACTTGTGCAATGGAATCTTGGGTAGCTTTTGCACGTGAAGCAGCCTGTTGTTCCGCTAGCATTTTAGCTTGTGCCATTGCTTGCTGAATACTGTCTGCTTCCGCCTTTGCTTTTTGTTTTGCTTCTGCTGCTAATCTTACTTTTTCATTTGCATCTGCTTTGACTCTGGCCAATGAATCCTGTCGGCTTTGTTCTACTAGAGCTTTTGATGTAGAATCTCTTCTCGCACGATCTCTTGCTTCATTCTGTGCCTGAAGTCGAGCTTGATCAGCATCTGCACGAGCCAATGAATCGCGGGTTGCTTTTTCCTGTGCTGCAGCCAACACTTCTGCTCTTATTCTTGCTTGTTGCAAACTGTCTTGTGTTGCCTTTTCACGAGCCGACAGAGCAGCGGCGGCAGAAGCAGAAGCATTTGCACGGGTAATTGAATCCTGGCGCAAGCGTTCCTGTTCTTTTCGGATGCGATCATCTTCTGCTCGTTTTGCCAGAAGTTCAGCTTCTCTTTGTTTTGATTTTGCAAGCGAATCATTCCAGATTCTATTCAACGAATCCAATCGGGCACGTTCTTGCAAGCGATGAAGTTCTTCCGCTTCTTTTCTTGCGCCGTCTTGTTCGGTTTGTATTTTTTTCGTGTATAATTCATCGTGAAGAAAATTCTCATACGTTGGATTGTAGGAGATTTTTGCAACCGATTTATTCATTGCCGTATTTTGAGAAACACCTGCAACATCATCAAAGAGATCCACATTAAATTCATACTGATAAATAATGTCGGCCTGATCAGGAGGTAATTTCGTACTGAAATCTACCATCTTGGTGACCAATCCATATTTAGAAAAAGTAATTGTATAGTTTTTTTGTAAATCAAGATTAAATGTAAAGGTTCCGTTGTCTTTTGAAGTAACAGTTGATCCTTGCAGTCCTGACCCACTGATTTGGATGGTTACACCGGGCTCCGGTTTATTGCTTTTTTTCACCTTACCTATTACCTGTACATAGCCGGTGGTTTGTGCGAATGAAGAAAGAAATAGGAGTAAAAAAGAAATAGTTAGTATAAATCTTCCTGCAAATCGGTACGAAAGGTGAATCATGTGCGTTTAACGAGATAGCTTGTAATATATTCCTTTTCAATGAAGCCCATAAGGACTTTGCCTGTATAGATACTTAATTCTACAAAGAAAGTTTTTATTTTCATCAGATAAAAATCTCTCCTGCAAGTTGCATGGAAGCATTAAAGGCTTGCTGATTTAAACCCAGTTTTTCAATTCCACCGAAGTGTTGTACGAGGTTTTCCGTAGCTAAATTA
The DNA here is from genome assembly GCA_043721935.1 of Bacteroidota bacterium. GTDB lineage: Bacteria > Bacteroidota > Bacteroidia > AKYH767-A > 2013-40CM-41-45 > JADKIH01. The sequence goes on from JAYSPU010000301.1 coordinate 2,773, forward strand.
CCTACTAATTCATCTTTCGCCATCGGACAACCTCCAATTCCTTTCAATGCTGAATCAAATCTTACACAACCGGCATTGACAGCGGCTGTTATTTTTTCCGCCCATTTATCGGGATGGCTGTGAAGATGAGCACCAAATTCTACGGTTTTCACTTCCGGAATAAGTGCCGAAAATAGTTGATTAATATTTTCAGGATTACTCACGCCGACAGTATCTGAAAGGGCAATGATAGAAATTCCCATCAATGACAGACGCTTCACCCACTTGATGACCAATTCAGCATTCCATTCTTCACCATACGGATTTCCAAATCCCATTGAAATGTAAACCACTAATTTTTTATTGTTTCGAAGACATATATCCTGAATCTCTTCCACTCTGAGTAATGATTCTTCTATCGTAGAATTGGTGTTTCTTTTCTGAAATTCTTCTGAGACAGAGAAAGGGAAACCTAAATAGGAAATTTCATCATAAGCTGCTGCATCATCAGCACCTCTTACATTGGCTACAATAGCCAGAAGCTTTGAACCGGTATTCGACAAGTCAAGTCCTTCAAGAACATTGCGAGTATCAGCCATCTGAGGAATTGCTTTTGAAGATACAAAGGATCCGAAGTCTATGGTGTCAAAACCCACTTTCAACAATGAATTGATGTACCGGATTTTCTGTTCAGTCGGAATCAGATGAACCCAGCCTTGCATGGCATCACGCGGACATTCGATGAGTTTATACATAAAATCGTTTCAATCTGGTGACCATTTATGAGATTTTGACAAGTATTGAGTCGACCTTCTTTTCAAATTGCGCCAAGTTTATCGGAGGACAAATAGTTTTTTTAAAAAAAATTCAACTTCTCAGCAATTAAAACCTAAAAGCAGCAGAAACGCCTGATTAAGCAGTTGTTAGGATGAAATCGACTTATTTATCTGCAAAAATAACATCTTTTTGTATTAAAACTGTGGCTTTGGGTGTCTTAAAAATTGGCTGTTAGCGAAAATAAATTATTTTTGCATCCTTATTAAAAAAACCGTTCGTTCTAACATGTCAGAAACTCAACAGGATCAGGAATTTATCGTTACGGAAGCCCTCGGGAAAACCGAACATTTTATTAACCAGAACAAAAAGAGTCTGGGAATTATCGTTGGTGCACTCATAATTGCTGTAGGTGGTTATATTTTCTACCAAAAGGTATATGTTGCAAATAAGGAAAAGGAAGCACAAGCCGTGCTCTTCTATGCTGAGCAATATTTGAATTCCGATTCTTTAAACAAAGCCATAAACGGTTACAATGGTCATCCGGGCCTTGAAGAAATCGCAAACGAATACAGCGTTAGTCCGTCAGGAAACATTGCACGTTACTATCTCGGCATGTCTTATTTAAAGCTTAAGCAATACGATAAAGCAATTGAAGCATTAAAAAGCTACGACGCACAGGATCTGGTAACCGGTTCTTTAGCGTATGGTGCTATTGGAGATGCTTACATGGAACAAAAAAATACAGAAGAAGCGATCAGCTATTATTCAAAAGCTGCAAATGAACATCCGAATAATTTTTCAACTCCAATGATGTTGATGAAATTAGGCATTGCATATGAAGTAAAAGGAAATTATTCAGAAGCAAAAGATACGTATCTAATAATTAAAAAGAATTATCCTTCAAGTAACGAAGGTGCACAGGTAGAAAAATACATCGCCCGCGCCGAAGCATTGGCTTCATCAAAATAAAAAAACAACCGGGCCTTAGAGTCCGGTTTTTTTTTACCTGAATAGTTGATACTGTTCTTCTAAAGGAATGATTAAATTTAGTCTTCAATCAACTTCACTCCTATGTCTTCACAACATAAAAACTTATCCGATTTTGACCACAGTGGATTTCCTGATGCATCAAACATGCGAATTGGAATTGTAGTTTCTGAATGGAACAATGAAATTACGCATGCACTTTTAAAAGGAGTGATTGATACTCTGAAGTCGCTTGGTTGTCCGGAAACCAATATCATTCGTCACGATGTCCCGGGAAGTTTTGAGCTACCTCTTGCTGCAAGCTGGATGATTGAAAAAGAAAATCCGGATGCAGTCATTTGCATTGGCTGTGTGATTCAAGGCGAAACCCGACACTTCGATTTTATCTGTGAGGCCGTAGCACAAGGGATAATGGATCTTGGATTAAGAACAAGTGTGCCGGTGATATTTGGTGTTCTCACACCGGAGAACCAGCAACAAGCCATTGACCGCGCAGGCGGACGTTATGGAAACAAAGGTGTGGAAACTGCTCAGACAGCCGTGAAGATGGTAGCTTTAAGAAATAAAAAATAAACAGCGTTTTTTTATCAAAAGCCTTTTTCGTTAACGAATATCCACAGGCGTCAAGCGAAGCATTTCATTTTT
>JAYSPU010000302.1:0-3885 GCA_043721935.1 Bacteroidota bacterium
GGAACGAAAAAACTTGTTGTGGAAAAGTAAAGTATGCACTCAATTGAAGGACACATTTTCGTCCGCGAAGTCGGGTGTTCGCATAACATATAGATTAAAAGAAATAAAAAAAAGAAGGGCTTTGATCGGTAATCAAGCAGAAGTGCTTCTTATCCCTTCTTTTTTTTACTTTTTTAATTCCTTCTTCGTTTGTACAAAGTAGTATTTCAAAAATAAAATTGAAAAGGCTGTCTAAAAGTGACAGTCATTTTTGTTAAAAGCCGGTTGAAAAAAGAAAAGAGACTGCCCTTTTGAGACAGCCTCTATTTTAATTCAATAAGTGATGAATTATTTTCCTTTAATACTCAAAAGTTCTACTTCGAAAATCAATGTTGAATTAGGACCAATCTTCGGACCTGCAGGACGATCGCCATACGCCAGGTCAGATGGAATATATAATTTATACTTAGAACCAACCTTCATTAATTGTAATGCTTCTGTCCATCCTTTGATAACAGCGCCTACCGGAAATTCAACCGGCTCACCTCTTTCAACTGAAGAATCGAAAACAGTACCGTCAATCAACGTTCCATGGTAATTAACTTTTACCGTATCGTTTGCTGTTGGCATTAGACCCGTACCTTCTTTCATTACTTCATATTGTAATCCGTCCGGTAATTCAACTACTTTTTTATTGTTCTTCTTATTCTCAGCCAGGAATTTTTTCCCGATTGCAACGCCTGCTTCAGCCTTTTGCTTTTGTTTTTCTCCTAAGTAACTTTGAATCACTGCCTGTGCTTCAGTTTGATTAAGAGTCAAACTATCACCATTAATAGCTGCGCGAATGGCATCTTTCATGACGTCAAGATTCAATGAATCCAGACCATCTTTTTTCATGTTAGCACCAATTGAAATACCAATTGCATACGAAACCGAATCCGCCTGTGTCTTCATAGAGACTGACTTTCCTTTTTGTCCTTCACAAGAAAACAATGTGATGATACTGAAAGCCGCGGCAAGAGCAAATACCTTTTTGTTCATATTTATATTTTTAGAGCGTGCGAAGATACTGAAAAATATAAAAAACAGACATAAAATTTTAACCTTAAAAAACATCGATTGGCCAACAAATTGGCAAATACGACAATTGTTCCCTTATATTTGTTCCTTACCTGAACCAAAGAAGTGCCAAAAGTTCTCCGCATCATCAATCGATTAAATCTGGGTGGACCCACGTTTAATGCCGCATTATTAACCCGTTACATGGCACCGGAGTTCGAGACTTTGTTGGTCGCGGGAACGAAGCAAGATTCTGAAGAAAGTTCCGATTTTATTGTGAATGACATGGGTTTAAGTTTCGTCAGCGTGTCTTCCATGCAACGATCCATCAATCCATTCAAAGACTACAAAGCCTACAAAGAGCTTCGAAAAATTATCCGGGAATTTAAACCTGACATTGTCCATACGCATGCTGCAAAAGCAGGCGCACTTGGACGTTTAGCGGCTTTGCACGAAGGCGTTCCGGTAATCATTCACACCTTTCACGGACACGTCTTCCACTCCTATTTTCACCCTATTAAAACCAAGCTTTTTCTTTTTACTGAGCGTTATCTGGCAAAAAGAAGTTCAGCTATTGTAGCGATCAGTCTTAGTCAGAAAAAAGAACTTGGCTATAAATACAAGGTTTGCCATCCTGATAAGGTTAAAATTATTCCACTCGGTTTTGACCTGTCTCGTTTCAGGGAAAACATTGATGAAAAGAGAGCCAATTTCAGAAAAAAGTACCAATTGGAAGAAGATGAGATTGCCATTGGCATTATTGGTCGACTGGTACCGATTAAAAACCATTCGATGTTTCTGGTTGCTGCTTCTCGTCTGCTCAAAAAGACTGAAAAAAAAATCAGGTTCTTTATCATTGGAGATGGAGAAATCCGGGCAGATCTATTAAGAGAATCTGCCGGTTTAGGTCTTGATACAACATATTTTAAAGATGCTCCACGAAAAGCAACCATGACTTTTTGCAGTTGGATGCGGGATGTAGATGTTGCCGTTTCCGGGCTGGATATCATCGCCATGACTTCATTCAATGAAGGAACTCCCGTAAGTCTGATAGAAGCTCAGGCAGGAAACAAACCCATTGTGAGTACAAATGTGGGCGGAATTGAAAATGTAGTAATAAAAGATGAAACAGCGCTCTTAGTTGATAGTAATGACATTGAACAATTCACTGCTGCCCTGCTGAAACTCATTGAAGATAAAGACTTCCGTGACAAATTGGGTACTGAAGGCTGGGAAGTAGTAAAGCAAAAATTTCATTTTACCCGTTTAGTAAGTGAAATGTCAGCGCTGTATAATAAATTCTTAACAAAGCGATATGGACGATAAAAACTTTTGTTTTCGCATTAATGATTCTATTTTTGTTCGATTGATGACCATGCGAAAAATATCGGTTTACCTGATCGTGCTTCTTTTCTCTTCCTGCAAACTTCCCAGCAGAATGTTTCAGACGCCCGAAAACTATGAATTTGCTTCTGACACTTCATCGAGCCAAACTCCATATATCATCCAGCCGAGCGATAAACTCGAATTGCATATTTTCAGTAACGACGGATTCAAACTAGTCGATATTACCCAATCCACTACTTTTGGAACAGCACAAACAGATGTATTGCATTATCTGGTAGAACAAAACGGTGAAGCCAAATTTCCTGTGATTGGTCGTGTGCCGGTGGCTCAGTTAACGATTAAAGATGCTGAAAATTTTTTACAACAAAAATATTCGCGCTACTATAATGAGCCTTTTGTAGTCCTCAAAGTAGTGAACAGACATGCAATAGTGTTTATCGGTGAAACCGGCCACGGTGCATTAATTAATCTTGAAAATGACAACACCACTATTTTCGAAGCATTGGCTATGGCTGGTGGTATCACAGAATATAGTCGGACATATAACATCAAAATATTAAGAGGCGATCCGAAAAACCCAAAAGTTTACAAAGCGAATCTTTCCAACATTGCCGATTTACAACACTCCGAGTTGAAAGTACTTTCCAATGACATTATATATGTAGACAATGGAATTAATTATTCCAGAAAAATTGCCAGCGATATCATTCCAATCCTCGGTATCATAACCAGTTTTTTAGTTATCTATACCAACATCATCAAAAAATAAAGAATGGCGAAGAAAAAGATATCGAATGTTAATGAAGAATTTGACTTTAAGCTATTTGCAATTATTGCAAAGAAGAATTTTCATATTCTGGTTATCTCGATAACACTCGCCTTTACCTTTTCGTTTTTATTTCTCCGGTATACTCAACCTGTATTTCAGGCTGAATCTGTTCTAAAGCTTGGTTCTGTTAACAATGCGAATAAGGTATTGAATTTGCAAAGTTCCAGTATGCTGGAATCCTTTTCCAACAATCAGCTTGCAGGTGATGTTGAAATTTTACGTTCTCGTTTGATGATAAGCAGGGTACTTGCTTTGTTGCCGCTGGATGTTCAATATTATGCACATGGAAATGTGTTGGACAATGAAATGTACAAGAAGAATCCTTTCGAAGTGGAATTTCATTTGAAAGACTCCTCGTTGTATGGAACACAATTTCATATTAGTTTTCCTTCTTCAAAATCATTTACAATCAATTATAATTACAAAGGCAGAGCTGTTCAAGGTACTTACAACATTGAGCAATGGTATTCTCTGGCCGGCATTGAATTAAAGGTTACTATTCTTAATTATGATGGAATTGTTCGTCAACAGGAAAAAATTGATAATAATCCGTATTATTTTTATCTGAATAATTCACAAACTCTACTGGAGAGATATTACGAAAATGTCCAGGTTATTCTGATCAATCAGAATGCACAAACCATACGAATTATCTTCAAAGATAATAATGC
>JAYSPU010000303.1:0-19856 GCA_043721935.1 Bacteroidota bacterium
AATCCGGCGCGTGTTGAAACCATTTTATACATCTCTTTAGAATTAACGGCATCTCTTGCTTGCTTGATGGAACCTTTTCTCCCTTTCACTTCAACAAAATTATATGCAATGTTGAATCTGGAAGCTTGTCTATGGAAAGATTTTCTTGGCCATCAGCACATGAAAGCCGGACATCAGTTAGGAACACCCCAACTTTTATTTGAAAAAATTGAAGATGCAGAAATTGAAAAGCAAATTCAACGATTGAGTGATATTAAAGCAGCGAATCAGGCCAATGTTGTGGTAGAATCGCCCGCAATTGAACCTGCAAAAGCATCGACTACATTTGATGATTTTCAAAAAATGGATATTCGAATTGGTACTATTTTAACTGCCGAACGCGTTCCGAAAACTGATAAACTTTTGAAGTTAACGATTGACACAGGCATCGATAATCGAACTGTTGTCAGCGGCATCGCTGCTTATTACGAACCGGAAAAAATCATCGGACAACAAGTTTGCATTCTTGTCAATCTCGAACCACGGAAAATCAAAGGCATAGAATCGAAGGGGATGATTTTAATGGCAGAGAATGCAGATGGCTCCTTGGCATTTGTAGCACCGACGAATGTGATTGAGAATGGCGGCAATGTCTCTTAACGAGAGAATAAACCGGATCGGGAGATTGATTTCTTTGTAGACTATATTTTTCGGGTAAATATATTTCTATTTACAATACTCAGTGAGTATGTAATCAAAATCACCCTTGTGATTAAATCTGTCTGCATATAAATTAACCAGCTTTTTTAAATCTAATGACAGCTCAGTAAGACATTGCTTCACCTGCAGATCATTGGAATGCTCAGCCTTTCTCATTACATAAGCACTCAAGATGGTTTGCAACACTTTTAATTCATACACATTTTCACCGGTAATAATAATTGTATTGATTGAAGCAAAAGCATTATCAATTTTGTCTGTATTAAAATAAGCAATTGCCAGATTCAGTCTGGCTTGTTTGAATCTTGGCGTAATGGCAATGGCCCGATTTAAATAGCTTATTGCCTTTTCATGTTCCCCTTTATTTTCCAGGCTTGCACCAATATCACTTAAAACCTGTACATGGTATGGATTTATTTTTTCTGCCAATTCAAAATAATACAATGAACTATCTGTGCCTATGTAGTAATTAGCAAATCCTTTATACCAATTTAAAGGAGTTGCTGTATTGTCCAATTGATAGTAATCATTTTCAGCAAGCCGAACTTCTTTTAACATATTTTCAAATCTTCCCCTCGACTGAAAACTCAGTGCATTGTTCATGTGAAATGAGCCTGATTGTCGGGCCAAAAGAACTCTCAAACTAAAAATATTTATAAATAAGAATATTAAAATTAAAAGACGCGAAACAGAAAAAGATTTTGATTCATTTGTATCCTTTAAAATCACAACCAACATTAATGTAACAAGGAAAAAAGCATAAGGACGATGCAAAGGATAGCCTAAAAATGAAAGAATTAAAAAGCAGAATATTCCGCACAACATAAAAAAAACAGATTTCCCATTTTCTGATCTTAATTTTTTCCATCCTAAAACAATCACTAATATGAAAATCGCAAGAAAAAATATCAACGAAACGATTCCTGTTTCAGCAAGAATTAAAAAATATTCATTGTGCGGATGCTCGAAATGCATGACACCTGAATTTAAATGATGTGCACCTCCAATACCATATTTCGGATACAACACTTTCCAATTTGATAGACCTATACCATCCAGTGGATGTTCAGAAGCCAACTCAAATGAATTTCTCCACAACAATGCACGCTCGTAAACACTGTTTAGATTAGAGGAATCATTCCGGCTGATTTGTTTGCCAAAATCAGCATTCAACAAATGTGACATTGCTTCTACCCTGGATTTTACCGGTTTTAAATAACCGCCAACCATCAAGCCTGCGATAAAAACAGAAACGATTGATAAAATGATCAGCTGTTTTTTACCTACTGGCCATCTTGAATTTTGACGAAAAAATGATTTATATATCGGAGTAAAAATCAAAAGTGCAAGCAAAAGTGCAATCCAACCGGTTAATGTCCTTAACAAAATCAGAAACAATATAGAAACTGCTGTAGAAACAATGGCTAGTTTTTTTTGACGAGTCAGATCAGTAAATATTCCGGAAATAGAAAAAGGAAGCAACAACAATAAGATCTCACTTACAAAATTTTTATTACTCAAGGTGGCTCGAATGGAGTAATCAATTTGAAATTGTTGATCTGTAATGGCTTTGTAGATAATTTGGAGAAGAACAATGAATGAAATCAGAAAAATAGTATAGCATGAAAGCACAACAAACTTTGATAGATTTATCAATTTATCGTTTGCAATAATCGAAAAAGAAAAAAGAAAAAAAGATACAAAATAGAGTAGCGAAGCAAGTCCTTCCTCCGGATTAATTATCCGATGAAATGAAATCAGCATAGATAAAATAAATCCGATCGAAACTAAAAAATAAAGAGATGCACTTTTACTTATTCTGACTTTTTCCTTCCTAAACAACAATCGAATTAGCAATAAAATAGAAATGGCATTAATTGCTATATTTTTTGGAAAAAAATCCTGATCCTGCAAAAAGGGAGAAAATATGAAAGGTAAGATCAGAAAAGATAATACTGCAAAGATCCCGGAATAAGTATTCCTGTTTAAATTATTAACGGATTTCAGCGCTTTCATCAGGAGCAAAGAAATGCTTTTTTATCAATAAATAAATCATATATTGCATTACGATTAAATTTATTCAGACCATGAAAAAACACTTTCTCCTCGTTGTTTATTATTTTTTAATTTCTTCATCATTTGCACAGTCGATTATCTCTATCTCACCTAATCAAGGCAATGCAGGCACACAACTTTCCGCAGTGGTGACGTGTCAAAATACTTTTTTTCAGAGCGGGAGTCCGCAAGGTGTAAGAGAAATAAACCTAACCAGAAACAGTTGCAATGTTCTTCGAGCAGTGAATGTACAGGTGATTGATAACGAACATCTGTCTTTCGACTTAAATATACCAAGCAATGCAGCTGATGGTGTATTTGACTTGTCTATTTTAACCTGGTCTGCTCCGGGTCTTTTTCTTAATTCCGCTTTTACAGTTACAGGGGGAACTCCTGTTTCACTTGATTCAATCTCACCTCAAAACGTCAATGAAAATCAATTAGTCACTTTGACACTGGTGGGTCAAAATCTACAGTATCTATCCGGTTTAAATCCGAATATTACCCTTTCTAATAATCGTTATTCTTTCAATGCGCTGAATCGAACTGTTATTGATCCTAATACACTGTCTGTTCAATTTTTATTACCGGCTTATATTGACTCGGGTGCTTATAATGTGAACATCTATACGACTAGCGCAGGTTGTTATCGATTGAATAATGCCTTACAAGTTCATGTAACAAGCCCAAAACAATTGGTTTCCATTTCACCTCCGCAAACAACAGCCGGTACTACATTGTCTGCTGTTATCACATCAGTGAACACTTATTTTATGACAGCAAGTCCGCAAGGAATAAATTCACTTCAATTAAAAGATCAGAATTGTCATATCATAAACAGCTCGCAAATTACCGTGCTTAACGATACTGCAGTAGCCGCTAATTTCATTATTCCGCCAAATGCACAAAATGGATTTTATGATGTAAGTCTAAGAACGGCTACTTATAATACTTTTCTTCTTCCTTCATCTCTTGAAGTAACAGGCGGTGTAACAAAAGAACTTTTATCATTTAGTCCGGCTACAGGTTTATCCAATACTTTAATAAATGCCATTGTAACAGGTACAAATTTAGACTCCATTTTTTCCGGCTCTTCACTGGTTGTTAACCTTAAATCAGTCGTAGGATTTATAACGTTGCCTGCCACGAATCTTACCATAGGATCGACATCTGCCACGATGGATTTTCAGATTCCGCCTTACTCGGAAAATTCAGATTATGATTTAAATGTTACTTCCTCTAAAGGATGCTACAAAATTTCTTCTGCCATTAATTTATCAGGAGCGCAACCCAGATCTCTGGTCTCTATCAATCCTTCTGTTGGCTATCGAGCCCGGCAATTGTCGGCAGTTATTACAGGTCAGAACACCCATTTCATGTCAGGAACACCGACGAATGGTGTCATCAATATAAATTTCCAGAGTGTGACCAATCCATCGAAATTCTTTAATGTACAGGGGCAAAATATTGCAGTGCAGGATTCAAATCACGTGACTATTAATTTCACCATACCAAGAAGTATGATCGCCGGCTGGTACAATGTGACCGTAGCTAATCAAGACGGGTATCGATGGTCTTTACTACCGGGATTTGAAATCAAGGGAACGTTAATTTCCGGCCAGGTTACCTTTGATGTGGATTCCAATGGAACATATTCTGCCGGAGATTTACCATTTCCGAATAAGAAAGTACTTTTACTTCCGGATAGTACAATTTCAATTACTGATCCCTTGGGGAATTATTTATTTAGTGTAGACTCCGGACAATACACGATAGAAATGAATACAGACACCGATTGGTTTGTGACTACAACACCAACACAACATCTGGTAAATGTGGACACTACTGATCTTTCTAATTTTAATTTCGGATTACAACCTTACGATGAAGAATATAGTCTTTACCTGACTATCACCCCGGGATTCCCGCGTTGCGGAAACCAAATGTATTCAAGTATAGTGTATACCAGTTACAGTACAACCAATGTGAGCGGACAGGTTTTTCTGTTGCTTGATCCTTCAATGCAATTTATTAGTTCAAGTCCACTTCCAAGTTTGATTAGCAATGATACTATTTACTGGAATTACAATAATCTGGCACCATTCCAATCATCTACCATTCACTACACCTCTACTATCCCGTTCTCACCTGGCGATACAATTACTTCTTTTGCCGGAGTGTCAGCTAATATTGGCGGAACGGAAATAGCGGATTTTTCAAACACTTCAACACAAATAATTCGATGCTCATTTGATCCGAATGATAAATCTGTTGAACCACTTGGTGTAGGATCTGCAAACTATGTATTACTAGATGGCTATCTTGAATACATGATACGTTTCCAGAATACAGGTAACGATACAGCTTATTCTGTCCTTATTCTCGATACGATTTCCGATGCAATGGATATGAATTCGTTCAGTGTGGTGGATCAAAGTCATCCTGTTCAAACTCATTTATACGGACATGCAGTTGAGTTTCGTTTTGATCCGATCATGCTTCCGGATAGTATAGTTGATGAACCGGGAAGTCATGGCTACATCAAATACAGGATTAAACCGAACGCAAATTCTACACAGGGAACAGTTGTTGAGAATCATGCAGGAATTTATTTTGATTTGAATGCACCTGTCATAACTAATACGACATCTAATGTTTTGACTAATGATTTAACAATTGGAATTCAAACGATCTATTTACTAAAGGAATTAATAAAAGTTTACCCGAATCCGGCTAATCTTAGATTTAACATTTTACTTCCTGACCAAATGATTAAAGGTCATGTTCGTATTGTGAATTCGCTTGGTAAAGAAATTAAATCCTTATTCGCTGATTCAAACATCCTGAGTATCGATATGCATGATTGGTCAGAAGGTTTATATTACATCATGGTCACTTCGGCAGATGGTAAAATCCGAACAACAGCAAAAATTGTTCGGGTAAACTAAGGTAATATTATTGACGTTGTATTTTCCTGATTAGTGCTTAGGTATAATGGTTGATTCTGAAAAGTTGAATTGCTATTGGCAAGAGAAAGAAAGGTTAAATGCATTTCATAAAAAATATTCAAGAAAATTTTGAATGTTTTTGCGTTTACTGAAGGAAGAATTCTACGATGAAACTGAATTCTTCTTCTTGTACGGCCGGATGATCAGTCGAATCGCCTTGTCATAGCTGAAGTAATTCCAGATCCAATTGATTAATACAATGAGGCGATTTCTGAATCCGACCAATAGCATAAGGTGAATAAAAAGCCACGCTAACCAGGCTGGGAAACCTTTCAGATGTGTAAAGTTTAAATCGGCAACGGCACGACTACGACCAATCGTTGCCATCGTTCCTCTGTCCTTATATCGAAATGGTTTCCAGTCACTCGAAGCATTACGATTCAGGTTTTTCGCCAGGTTTTTTCCTTGTTGAACAGCAACTGATCCTAACATTGGATGCACGCCCGACTGAACAGCAGCCACATCACCAATTGCAAAAATATTTTCAAAACCATTTAAACGAAAATATTCATCGACTGAAAAACGATTTCCCTTTACAATAACATCAGGTGAAAAACCGGATAATGTATTTCCCTTGACTCCCGCAGTCCAGATTAATGCACTTGATTCTATTTTCGTTCCATCTTTCAATGAGGCTGTGACTCCATCGTATTGTACTAATTGTTTTTCCAATAATAACCTGACTCCTAACTCTTCCAATTGTTTTTTAGAATTACGCTGCGCAAAAGGCGACATAACGGATAAGGTATTTTTCCCGGATTCCAATATGGTAATTTCCATCATACTTAAATCCAGCTCCGGATAATCGTTTGGCAAAACATGTTTTTTTAATTCGGCAAGAGATCCTGCAATTTCCACTCCGGTCGGCCCACCGCCAACGACAACGAAATTCATCAATCGTTTTTTTTCTTGTTCATCGGTGCTGAGTAATGCACGCTCGAAATTTTGCAATACAAAACTTCGTATGTCCAATGCATCTGTGACACTTTTTAATGACAAGGCATTATCCATTACCTCTGTCATTCCAAAAAAATTAGTCAATGATCCGCTGGCAATAATTAAATGCGTGAAAGGAATCGCACCAATCGAAGTAATGGCCATTTTATCAATTGGATTTATTGCTTCGACTTCTGCCATTCGAAAAGCAATCTTCTTTTTGCGATTGGAAATAATTTTACGAATCGGATATGCAACGGAATCAGGCTCTAATCCGCCGGTTGCAACCTGATACAATAGCGGTTGAAAGGTGAAATAATTGTGTCTGTCCAACAAGACTACTTCGAATTTTTCATCATCAATATAGCGCGCAACTTCAAGTCCTGCAAATCCGCCGCCGATGATGAGCAATCTTAATTTTCCTGCTGACAGATTAAAAATATCCATTGAAAAAGTTTTTCCTTCATCCGTTTTGATTCACACAAATAATCTATTCGATTAGCTGCATAACGATGAACTTATTTCAAGCAAGTTACGACATGGCGCATCAACCCTCACAAAGCCTGCACTAAAATAATTTCGAAAACGCATTTTTAAAAAGTAATTTATCTGCGTAAATAATGCGCAATCCATGTATTCTGCGGGATAAATAACCGATGTTGCTTTTTTAATGAGACGTAATTTTTCTCCCACAGAATACACAGATTTCACAGAAACTCCACAGAAAATAATAAATCTAATTCTGCGTAATCTCCGCGAAATCTGCAGGAAAATTACCGACATAGATTTTCAAAACCGTCGATGATATTTGGATTCATGGTTGGATTTCTCCCGCTGATTTCGGGGATTGCGCAGAGATTACGCAAATGGGAAGGAAATTTCTGCAGGAATTATTTCCAATACCCGTTTAAAGCATCAGTTTTTTCGGAAAAGACTATTAATTTATTAGCTAATGTAGTTCAACTCAAGATTTTATTTCTATATTTGCCTCGTATTTACGGAACGAAGAGAAGGGGACAACAGTCCCCTTTTTTATTGAAAATCATGGACTTAAAAGAAGAAATTACCAAATTAGTAGAAGAGCAGATCGCTACAACCGGTCATTTTCTGGTAGAAACGAAGGTTTCATCGGGAAAAGTTCTTGTACTCATTGACCATCCGGTAGGTGTAAAAATCGAAGACTGCGTCCGCATAAATCGTCACCTTCAGAATCATTTTGAGAATTCAAACGTATTTGAAACTCATGAACTTGAAGTCGGAAGTCCGGGCATGGAAGAACCGTTAAAAGTCATTCCTCAGTTCACTAAACGGTTAGGCCAGGAAGTAAGTGTTTTAACCCTGGATGGATTAAAGAGAACAGGCACACTGCTCAACGTAGATGAAAACGGTATCGACATAGACGAAACCACAGTCATCAAGACCGGCAATAAAAAAGAAAAACAAAAACAACAACATAACATTCCCTTCACCAACATTAAAGAAACGAGGGTGATCTTCTCGTTCGATAAAATCAAATAAAGATGAAAAAGACACTGGTAAAAAACGATCAAACAGAACTCGTAGATGCTTTCTCAGAGTTTAAAGATCTGAAAAACATTGACCGTGCTAGTATGATGAGTATTCTCGAAGACGTTTTCAAGAATATGTTGAGAAAGAAATACGGAACAGCGGATAACTTCGATATTGTCATCAACACTGACAAAGGAGAACTGGAAGCACTTCGCAACCGATTGATTGTTGAAAATGGTCAGGTCGAAGATCCGAACATGCAAATTGAATATTCAGAAGCAGTAACTATCGAACCCGATTTTGAAATCGGTGAAGAAGTTTCTGAGCGCGTGAAGTTTTCTGATTTTGGACGTCGTGCAGTATTGGCAGCTCGACAGAATCTAATGGCACGAGTGCAGGAATTAGAGAAAGAAGGTATATTCAGAAAATACAAAGACCGTGTTGGTGAAATCATCACCGGTGAAGTTTACCAGACGTGGAAAAAAGAAACGCTTGTTATCGACGATGACGGGAATGAGTTGATCCTTCCTAAAATCGAACAAATTCCGTCTGACTTTTTCAAAAAAGGAGATTCTGTTCGCGCAGTCGTACTTCGTGTGGAAATGCTCAATGCAACTCCGAAAATTATTTTATCCCGTACATCACCATTGTTCCTCGAGAAATTATTCGAACTGGAAGTTCCGGAAGTATTTGACGGACTAATTACCATCAAGAAAATTGTTCGTGAACCGGGTGAGCGAGCAAAAGTGGCTGTTGAAAGTTACGACGACCGTATTGATCCTGTTGGAGCTTGCGTTGGAATGAAAGGTTCCCGTATTCACGGGATCGTTCGAGAATTACGAAACGAGAATATCGATGTGATTAACTACACCAACAACCTTCCGTTATTTATTTCCCGTGCATTGGCACCGGCGAAAATCACCACGATTAAATTAGACGACGAAAAGAAACGTGCATCGGTTTTCTTAAAACCGGATCAGGTTTCCCTTGCGATTGGCAAAGGCGGTCACAATATCAAACTTGCCGGTAAATTAACCGGATACGAAATTGATGTGTACCGTGACACTGACGATGAAGCTGAAGACGTTGATTTGGATGAATTTACAGACGAGATCGAACCGTGGATCATTGCCGAATTGAAAAATATCGGGTGTGATACGGCGAAGAGTGTGATTGATTTACCGGTTGAAGATTTGGTAAAGCGCACTGATCTGGAAGAGGAAACGATCAAAGAAGTGATCCGGATTCTTCGCTCTGAATTTGAATAAGCGATTATTGCCCTTATGGGCGCAATTATAATTATTACCTTGCAGTAGCGCTAATGCTACGCGGGCAACAACAAAATATGGCAGAAGTAGAAAAGACGATCAGATTAAGTAAAGCGGTTAAAGAATTCAATCTCAGCCTGGACCACATCGTGGATTACCTGACGACGAATGGATTTAAAATCGAAAGCAACCCCAATACCAAGTTGCCGGGGGATGCCTATGCTATGCTGTTGAAAGAATTCCAGGGTGATAAAACAGCCAAGGAAGAAGCGCAACAGTTAGCACAAAGCAAAATTCGTAAAGAGACAACTGTTGTTGTAGAAGCTGAAAATCGGCCTAAAACTCCAGCGTCCCGGAAAGAAGATGATTCGAAAGAGATTCTGATTAAAAACATCAGTGCAGCCGATTCATTAAAAGAAGAATTAATAAAAGAAGCCGAAAAACCTGAGAAGGTTAAAGTAATAAAAGCAAAAGCCGATAAAGTCGAAGGTCCGAAAGTCGTGGGCATGATTGACATTGACGGTGAAGCAGGTGGAAAAAAGAAAAAGTCTACTGCTACAGCTAAAGTGAAAGAAAAGGAAGTAGTTCCTGAACCGGTTGTTGAAGTTGAAACTCCTGCAGAAGCTGAAGAAAAAGTAGCTAAGAAGGCAGCAAAGAAAAAGAAAGATGATGCCGAAAAAGCTGCTGAAGTTAAACCGGAAGAGATTTCGATTCCTGTAGCTGAAAAAACGGAGACTGAAAAAGTAAAAACTGTTGTCCCTGTTGCAGAAGTAAAGCCACCGGTTGAAGAAAAAGTAACCGGTCCTTCAAGTACCATTGAAGAAGCAACTCCTGTTGCATCAGCTGTTCCTGAAACAAAAGCGACAGAGGAAGAACCAAAAGATGAAATTCACCGCATTCAACGTAAGAAGTTGAGCGGTCCCACTGTATTAGGAAAAATTGTACTTCCGGTTGAGCCTGCGAAACGCAAGCCGGTCGCATCTTCTACCGGTGCTGTGGATGATAAAAACAAAAAGAAAAGAAAACGTACAGATCGTAAGACAGGCGGCACACCGATTCCACAGGAAAAAGGTGCGCGTCCTCCATTTGATCGTAATCGTCCGAAGCCCGGTCAAAAACCTGCCGCTCCGGGACCAAAAGCTGAATTAACTGACAAAGAAATTCAGGATAAAATTAAAGCTACTCTTGCCCGCTTGAGTAATACCGGTAAATCCCGGTCTTCCAAAATGCGGAAAGCAAAACGTGAGGTTCGTGCTGAAGAAAAAGAAGCAGCAGCAGCAGAACAAGCAGAAAATAAAACCATTCAGGTAACAGAATTCGTTACCGCGAATGATCTGGCGAAAATGATGAATGTGACTGTGACGGAAATTATCTCCGCATGTATGTCACTCGGTATTTTCGTTTCCATCAACCAACGTCTGGATGCAGAAACGCTTTCAGTTGTTGCAGAAGAATTCGGATACAAAGTTGAATTCGTTTCAGCAGATGTACAGGAAACTATCAGTGTTGAAGTTGATAAACCTGAAGATCTCCTTCCTCGTTCCCCTATCGTAACCGTTATGGGACACGTAGATCATGGAAAAACTTCCCTTCTGGATTATGTCCGCAAAGCGAATGTAATAGCAGGTGAAGCCGGTGGTATCACACAGCACATTGGTGCTTATGAAGTAACATTAGAGAACGGAAAGAAAATTACATTCCTTGATACTCCTGGTCACGAAGCCTTTACGGCCATGCGTGCCCGTGGTGCAAAAGTTACAGACGTTGCCATCATCGTCATTGCTGCTGACGATAGCGTCATGCCGCAAACTATAGAGGCTATTAATCATGCTCAGGCTGCAGGTGTTCCAATGGTTTTTGCCATTAACAAGATGGACAAGCCGGATGCAAACGCTGAACGGATTAAAGAACAATTATCAAAAATGAATATCCTTGTCGAAGACTGGGGTGGAAAATATCAGTGTCAGGAAATCAGTGCCAAGAAAGGTTTGAACGTAGATGCATTACTTGAAAAAGTATTACTCGAAGCTGAACTTTTAGATCTGAAAGCAAATGCAGATCGTCGTGCAAATGGTACAGTGATCGAATCCATGCTTGACAAAGGTCGTGGTTATGTAATGACAGTTCTTGTTCAAGGTGGAACATTGAAAGTTGGAGATATCCTACTTGCAGGATGTTACAGTGGTCGGGTAAAAGCTCTTTACAACGAAAGAGGTTTCCGTAGTAAAGAAGCGGGACCTTCTGCTCCTGCACAGGTTTTAGGTATGACAGGTGCTCCGCAAGCCGGCGATGTATTCATCGTAATGGCTGACGAACGTGAAGCTCGTGACATTGCAAACAAGCGATTACAATTACAACGCGAACAAGGTATTCGTACTCATAAACATATTACATTGGATGAAATCGGTCGCCGTTTAGCGATTGGCAACTTCAAGGAATTAAATGTGATTGTTAAAGGTGACGTTGATGGATCAATTGAAGCCTTAACTGATGCCTTATTGAAATTATCTACTTCTGAAATCCAGATTAACATCATTCATAAATCGGTCGGACAAATCACTGAATCAGATGTACTCCTTGCTTCTGCATCGAATGCCATCATCATTGGTTTCCAGGTTCGTCCCTCTGTAAACGCACGTAAACTGGCCGAGAACGAGCAGATTGAAATCCGCCTGTACTCTATCATATACAATGCTATCAACGAATTAAAACTTGCCATGGAAGGTATGTTGGCTCCGGAATATCAGGAGAAAATCGTTGGTAATATCGAAATCCGCGAAGTCTTCAAGATTCCGAAAGTTGGTACCATTGCAGGTTGTATGGTACTCGATGGTAAGATCAGCCGTAACACAAAAGTTCGTGTTGTCCGTGATGGAATCGTAGTCTTCTCAGGCGAGCTTGCATCATTAAAACGATTCAAAGACGATGTGAAAGAAGTTTCTTCCGGTTACGAATGTGGATTAAGTCTTGTTAATTTCAATGACATTCAAGTCAAAGATATTATCGAAGGTTATGATCAGGTAGCTGTGAAACGAACACTTGCTTAATAAACTAAAAGATAATTGCAAAGAGGCTGTCACAAAAGTACATGTTGACAGCCTCTTTCTTTTTTTAACACGCCTGAAGTTTTCTCCAAAAGCACGTTAAAATAGTTATATGATCATAATTAGTGGGTGATCTTTTCAGAAGATGTCCCCGAGGATTGAACAGTTTACCTGAAAGGGCAATGCACCGACCTTAAATTCTGATCAATTCATAAAGGCTAACTATAGCCGATAATGGTTCCGGTTAAAATAAAATCCATCAACAATTAACTATCAAATATGTGATTGTATATTTTTTTTGAAATTGAGTTCTTTGAACATTTAATTGAATTACCCTGAATAGGGTAGTCATACAAAGGGGATAAACCAGGGGAAAAATTGTATGGCAACAGCCTCATAACGGCAGATCTGCGACATATTTAAGAGATGGAGATTTCGTAATTGGGAGAAAAAAATTTGATCATCGAATCAAGTTATATTCAGCCCCGGGGCGAAATATGCTTAGTAAAGAATCTGAAATTTTCCCGTTCAATCTAAGGCTTTTGAGACATCCTCCTTTTTTTACCCTTTTTTTTAAGTGTGCTTAACCGGATCAACTCGTGCGATAGATCACATTCTCTCAAAATAACGTCGGGAATACTTCCATCCACAACAATCGTATTCCACAGTTTTTTATTCATATGATAGCCGGGAAGCACGCATGGATATTGAGCGCGTAATTCAATTGCCAGCTCAGGATCACATTTAACATTGAACCGTACATCTTCTGTATTTAATGGTAACAATAAAAACATTTTTCCAAATGCTTTAAAAACGAGAACATCAAGGCCAAAAGGCAAGCCTTCAGAAGCGTCTGCTTTATTCAAACAATACTCTCTGATTTCCTCTATATTCATAATTCATGTGATAATTTCACTGCTATCATTTTATTGACAATAATAGAAACTGTGATTAAAATTAACGATAATACAGTTCATTGTAATTTACGAAATAATAAGGTTTCATATTATAAATAAAGATTTGGCAAAAAAGAAGAAACAGGGAAATATTAAGCTAGTCAGAAAATTAGAGTTAATAATTAAGCCTTCTTCTTTCACAAACAGTACCTCGAATAAGAGAAAATTAGTAATTTTGGCAACGCCTACATGAAACGATCCTTCCTTCTAACTTCTTTCTTTTTTCTGTTGTCAACTTGTAGTTTGTTTGCTCAAAAATTGAAATCAACTACGAATGAGGACAGCACATTCAGCTTTATTCGTGAAGAACGTTATGATCTGTTGTTGAATAATCAAAAAGAGCAAAACCTTACTAAACAATCAATGTCCGGTTATCGGATTCAAGTTTATTTTGGAGGAAACAGACAAAAAGCTTCAGAAGTAAAATTAGAATTTAGTTCGAAGTATCCTGATGTCCCTGCTTATCTAACCTACCAACAACCAAATTATAAAATTCGTGTTGGTGATTTCCTCAATCGTTTCGAAGCTCAAAAATTCATGAAGCAATTGGACGGTTTATACCCTACCTTGTTCATAGTACCGGATGAAGTAAAGTTGCCTCTCTTAAAGTAACGAAAGCTTGCACCTGATAGTTAAGGCATAACTGAACATTTCACTACTCCCGCTCTCCCATGTTTAAAAAAATTCTCAATTACTTTTTTCAAGGACTACTATTCGTAGTTCCAATTGCAGTAACCCTTTATGTATTATTGAAAACGATTTTCTGGATCGATAGCTTGTTGCCTTTTCAAATTCCAATTAAAATTCCGGGGATTTCCAATATCGAAATTCCGGGCTTAGGATTACTAACCATTTTTGTAAGTATTGCATTGGTAGGATTCATCAGCTTACGATATATTAAAAATCCACTCTTTTCATACTTTGAATATGCTGTTGATAAAACACCATTGATAAAACTTATTTATTCTTCTGTAAAAGATTTAATTGAAGCTTTCGTGGGAGAAAAGAGGAGATTCAACAAACCGGTATTAGTGACCATTGAAAAAGATTCGGAAATCAGTCGCATAGGATTTATCACTCAGGAAGATCTTAGCTCTATGGGTGTATCTACCGGTAAAGTGGCAGTTTATTTACCTTTCTCCTATAGTTTTGCAGGGGAATTGATCATTGTTCCAAGAGAACGCATTCAAGCATTGAATGTTTCCGGAACAGAAGCTATGAAATTTATTATTTCGGGTGGAGTGACTGAATTAAAAGATTAAACTTTACCTGATTCAATAATTGATTTATAGCATTAATAAAGACAATTCCGTCTTAATAAAAATTTTTCATTCTAACACATTCAATGGCCCGTCGTCGCATATTTAAACAAGATGAATTCCGGGAACTTGGTTTCGGTTATCGTGTAGTAGAAGATAACCAGCGCTTGATGAACAAAGACGGAAGCAGTAATGTCAAACGAAAGACAGGACGCTTTTTTAATTCAAGCAATCTTTATCACCATCTCATCACAATGCCGTGGTGGAAATTCAATATCCTTATTCTGATTACCTATGTGGTCATCAACTTTATTTTTGCTTGCATTTATTTCTTTGTAGACATTGACCATGTAAATGGAATGGTCTTTCATTCCAATTCCGAAAAATTTCTTGAAGCATTTTTCTTAAGTACGCAATCTATCACAACTGTAGGTTATGGCCGATTAAATCCGGAAGGTGTATTCAATGAATCTATAGCTGCTATTGAATCCATGATGGGTTTACTTGGTTTCGCTCTTGCAACGGGTCTTCTTTATGGTAGATTTTCCAGGCCAATAGCTAACCTTATTTTCAGCAAACAAGGGGTGATTGCACCTTACAATGGGAGTACTGCCTTCATGGTTCGATTGGCCAACAAAAATAAAAGTGAATTGATTGATACGGAAGCAACTATTGTTCTTTCCTACACCAACGAAGTTAACGGACAAGTGAAACGTAATTTTCCCACTCTGAAACTTGAATTAACTCACATCAATTTACTATCCATGTCCTGGACACTGGTTCATCCAATCGATGAAGAAAGTCCTGTTTATGGATGGACACAAGAAGATTTTGAAAAAAATCAAGTCGAGTTTTTAGTCCTGATTAAAGCATATGAAGAAACATTTGCTCAAACGGTTCATGCCCGTTCATCTTATCGATGGAATGAACTGGTGTACGGTGCTAAATTCGATTCGATTACTCTTCCCGGACCAAATGGATCTGTCCACGTAGAGTTAAATCGAATCAACGACCATTCGCCGGCACCATTATTTGAAGAAATAGTCCCTGAGTAGAAATAAGAAACTGTTTTACAACTATTTCGTAAGCAATCATTAAAGCAGCTTCTGATTGTTTATCTACCACAACTCCACAGGAGAAATTTTCCAAATCACCTCTCAATACTTACTGTTTGAATAAGAATTTACTTTCAGCCTTAAAATATATCCTCCTTCTGGGAGTAGCCGTAGTTTTATTATCACTGGCATTTAAAGGTGTGAACCTACAGGCGACATTTCAGGAAATTTCTCATGCTAATTTATTGTGGCTATTTGTATCGGTTGGTGTAAGTCTGGTTGCCTTTGTCAGCCGCTCCATTCGTTGGAACATGCTCATTCATCCGCTTGGTTATCATCCGAAATTAAAGAACACGAATGTTGCATTAATGATTGGCTACCTCGCCAATCTCGCTGTTCCAAGACTGGGAGAAGTCACGCGTTGTGGCACATTGAATCAGTCTGAAAAAATACCATTCGATTCATTGCTGGGAACAGTCATCATTGAACGGGTCATTGATGTCATTTGCCTGCTCATTGCTATTACCTTTACAGCCGTAATTGAATATGGTCGGTTGGGAGATTTTCTGAACGTTAATTTATTTAATCCGCTTCAATTAAAAGCAGGAGCTCTGTTAGGATCAACAGCCTTTGTCTTGACTGCAATTGCAGTTCCATTGATCATTATTGTTTTGCTGATGATAAGTAAAAAACAAAAGCATGGATATCTTGCCAAAATTACCAAGCTCTTTAAAGGAATGATTGGCGGCTTATCTACCATTCGCCGGTTAAAGCATCCGTGGATGTTTCTCTTTCATACGGTATTGATTTGGTTCATGTATTTTTTAATGTCCTACACCTGTTTTAAAGCATTAGACTCGACTGCAGGGTTAGGATGGCAAGCCGGACTTTTTATTCTTGTAGCCGGCGCTATGGGAATGAGTGCGCCGGTACAAGGCGGCTTTGGTGCTTATCACATATTAGTTTCGCAAGGACTCATGCTTTATGGTATTGCAAAAGAACACGGACTTGCATTCGCAACCCTGATGCATGCATCTCAAACATTAGTTGTAATAATATTGGGAGGAATTGCTTTCCTTTATGCTGCAACTCAGAAAAAAAATGCAGCCCATACTTGAAATAATTCAGCAAAAAATTCTGTCAAGCTATACGCTTGAAAAAGAAATAAGACGCTGGAATTTTCTTTCAAAGAAAATTGTTTTTACAAACGGATGCTTCGACATCTTGCACCTTGGCCATATCGATTATCTTAGCAAAGCCGCTGATTTAGGTGACATTCTGATAGTCGGTGTAAATACAGATGAAGGTGTAGCCCGTCTTAAAGGACCTTCCCGGCCTATCTGCGACCAAACACAACGCACTATGATTCTTGCCTCACTCCACATGGTTGATGCCGTTGTTCTTTTCAATGAAGACACCCCATATGAACTAATCAAAGTGGTTCAACCGGATATCCTTGTCAAGGGCGCCGATTATAAACCGGAAGACATAGTAGGCTTTGATATTGTAAAGGCGAAGAATGGGGTGGTGACAACCATAGAGTATCTCTCCGGTTATTCAACTTCAGGAATAGAGTCCAAAATAAAAGGGAATATTAAGTAAGCCGAAAAGAAAAAACGCTAAAACTATTTAATTTTCAATTTTTTCTTACTACGTTTATTTGGTAAAAGCATTTGGAAAATCAATAATAATCGGTTTTTAGAAATAAAAATCGATTAAAACAGTCGAAACTCTTACCTTGATCATTCAGAGAATACAAAACCGAATGGATCATTTACCGTATCACCATACTCATAAACCCTTTTTTCAACGGGTTGTAAATTATCTAAATAAGTTTAACTTTACATCAAAGCATATAGTAATGAAAAAATATACCTGGCTTTATCTCCTAACCTTGTCTTGTGTCCTGATCTTCTTCACCGCATGTGATAAAGAAGAATATTTTAAATCTCAATCGGGCACTGAGAAAGAATTGAAAGGCAACTGGAATCTTATTGCTATTCCTAAATACAATGCAGATGGTTCTTTGCATCTTGAAAACTGGACGTTTAAAGACGGTACAGTAAGCGTTGAAAGAAACGGAACTACTTTTGCCGGCACCTATTCAATCAAAACATCGTTGACAAAGGTTATTATCAAAGTTGAAGGAATTACAGTAGACCCGATTCATTTCA
Source organism: Bacteroidota bacterium (assembly GCA_043721935.1). Lineage (GTDB taxonomy): Bacteria > Bacteroidota > Bacteroidia > AKYH767-A > 2013-40CM-41-45 > JADKIH01. The sequence goes on from JAYSPU010000303.1 coordinate 17,964, forward strand.
ATGGTGAATGGCAAGTGGTGAAATTAAACAGCAAGTTTCTGATTATTGCAAATGATCACGACGGCTCAACAGGTTTGACAGAATTAGAATTTCAAAAAGGCAACTAAGAAATAAAACAATATTTTAAAAGGTCTGAAGCATCAGGTATAAAAACCTGTACTTCAGACCTTTTTTTATGTGTATTTTTTTTGCAGAATACTTTCCGACACGTTTTCTTTCAATAGATAACTTTATCTTCGCTGTCATGGCAAAGACGAAGACTACTTTTTTCTGTCAACAATGCGGCGCTCAATCGCCAAAATGGATTGGACGCTGTAATTCATGTGGCGAATGGAATACCTACGTAGAAGAAGTCATAGTGAAAACCGAACCTGCTCTCTGGAAGAAATCGAATGGAACTGCTGTTCCAATTGCGAAGCCAAGCAAACTAGTTGATGTAGCAGTCAAAGATGAAATCCGTTATGAATTACCGGATCAGGAAATGAATCGTGTCTTGGGTGGTGGAGTCGTTCCCGGTTCTTTAGTGTTAATGGGAGGAGAACCCGGTATAGGAAAGTCAACATTGTTATTACAAGTCGGACTTCAGGCAAAAGACAGAACTGTTCTATATATCAGCGGGGAAGAAAGTCAGCAGCAAATTAAAATGCGAGCTGACCGCTTAAAGATGGAGAATGACAATTTTTTAATTCTTACAGAAACATCTCTGGATACTATTTTCAATCATTTGAAATCGGTGCAACCGGATTTACTGATTATCGATTCCATTCAAACTATTTTCACATCAAAGATTGAATCATCCCCCGGAAGCGTTTCACAAATTCGTGAATGTGCAGGTGAACTATTACGCTACGCAAAAGAAACCGCTGTACCTGTTTTTCTTATCGGGCACATTACCAAAGACGGAACGATTGCCGGACCAAAAATTCTGGAACACATGGTAGACACAGTTCTGCAATTTGAAGGCGATCGACATCACGTATACCGGATTTTACGAGCGATAAAAAATCGTTTTGGTTCTACAGCAGAAATTGGCATTTATGAAATGCAAGGATCCGGTTTACGCGAAGTGAGTAATCCGTCTGAAGTTTTAATTGCACAACGTGAAGAAGCATTAAGCGGTGTAGCCATTGCAGCAACAATGGAAGGCATTCGACCAATGCTGGTAGAAACGCAAGCACTCGTCAGCACAGCAGTATACGGAACACCTCAGCGATCGTCCACAGGATTTGATCTGCGCAGGTTGAGTATGTTGCTTGCTGTACTGGAAAAACGTTGTGGATTTAAGTTAGGATCAAAAGATGTATTCTTAAATATTGCCGGTGGAATAAAAGTTGAGGATCCTGCAATTGACCTTGCCGTTATTTGCGCTATCCTTTCATCAAGTGAAGACATAGCGGTATCAGCAAAAATTTGTTTCAGTGCAGAAGTTGGATTGAGTGGAGAGATCCGGCCGGTTACACGCGTTGAACAACGCATCAGCGAAGCCGCTAAAATGGGTTTTGAAGAAATTATAATCAGCAAATACAACCTGAAGGGTATGGATAAAAACCGTATAAAAGGAATCAAGATCCATGCAGTGTCGAAGGTGGAAGAAGTGTTTGCGATATTATTTGGGTAGCTGGTGAGCGATCAGTGAGCAGCGATGAGCGATGAGCGATCGGCTCAGTGAGCAGTAATGAGTAATGAGAAATCGGTGATCGACGATGAGCGATGAGAAATCGGCAATTAGTATGAATACTATTGATCTGGCGATCGCTGATCGCACATCGCTGATCGCAAAATCGCTAACAACAGAAACCACATCTTAAAAGAAACAACCATGCGTATTCTCCTCCTAATAATCATCCTTGCAGTAAACAGCTGTGAAAAAAAGGATGGATACATTCATTTCAC
>JAYSPU010000304.1:0-4928 GCA_043721935.1 Bacteroidota bacterium
GAGATCAGGGTTGGTAAGGCAGTTTTACTCACTTTTGTGCCGTTCATATAGTTCGTATTTTAAGTGAAAGTAATTTTTAATCAGAAGGCCCAGTACCACTTGCTTTGTTAATTTTACAAACCGGATGTGGAAAAAGTAAGGGAAGTTGGAATAGTAAATCAATTCTTTATTCACCGTTAACTATGATGCTAATCGTCGACAGTGGCAGTACAAAAGCAGACTGGGCTTTATTAAAGGACCAATCGGATCCTGTGATGTATTCTTCCATTGGAATTAATCCAACGTTTCATGACGAATCGTTTATACTTTCTATCCTGAACAACCACGCAGAGCTCTGTCAACTGGCAGGCTCTGTAAATAGGGTGCATTTTTTTGGTGCGGGTTGTTCTTCCGAAGATGCTTGTCATATTGTTGCCATTGCTTTAAAAAGATTTTTTCCAATAGCTGAAATATCGGTAGAACATGACATGAAAGCTGCTGTTCTTGCTACCTGTGGCGACCATGCCGGAATTGCATGCATCATCGGTACGGGAAGCAATGCCTGTTATTTTGATGGATCTGATATTCTGCCCAATAACTTCGGACTTGGTCATGTGCTGGGCGATGAGGCGTCTGGTTCTTATTTGGGTAAAAAAATAGTTACTCATTTCCTATATGGTTTGTTGCCAAAAGATCTTGCATTGGCATTCGATCAAAAATATAAATTGAAAAGAGAAGAAGTGATTGATCATGTATATCATCAAACAGGCGCGAATGTCTGGCTGGCTTCGTTTTCTTCATTTTATAGCGAACATAAAAATCATCAGTGGGTGCAACAAACAATAAAGGACAGCTTTGAAACCTTTCTTGATCTGTTTGTATTGCAAATGCCAAACTTTGAAAAAACGCCTGTTCACTTTATCGGAAGTATTGCTTTTCACTATCAGGATCTGTTAATCGAAGTCCTGAATAAAAAGAAATTAATCAAAGGGAAAATTATTCAGAAACCGATTGACGAGCTGGCGGCTTATTTTCAAAACAAGGAGAAGACTTTGCAATAGTAAAAATGGTTTCGCTTTTAACTGATATCGTAAAGAATCTTGTAATTGGAGAAGCTTACTTTCCGTAGTACTTCAGTTGCATGGTTTGTCCGTCAAATTCTCCATAGCTGTTATAGCGTATCCAATCTCCCAGATTGATGTAACGACTGCCATTAATAGGAATGTCCAATGGTAAATGACGATGTCCAAAAATTAAAAAATCGTAGTGTTCTTTTTCCAGTAATTCTTTGGAATGAATGACCAGCCATTCTTTTTCTTCTCCCAGAAATTTTTCGTCTTCATTTCCTGTCGCTATTCTGCTCTTACGAGAAAAATAATTCGCTATGCCAATGCCAAAATTTGGATGCAAACGTGCGAACATCCATTGACAAATTTTACTGGAGAAAACTTTCTTAATAAACTTATATCCATGATCGCCAGGCCCTAATCCGTCGCCATGACCGATATAGAATTTTTTTCCATTGTAAATCTTTTCTACCGGTTCACGGTAGATCTTTACATTCAATTCTTTTTCCAGATAATCAAATGTCCACATGTCATGATTGCCGGTAAAATAATGAACAGGAATTCCACTGTCTGTTAACTCAGCTATTTTTCCAAGTAGTCGAACATAGCCTCTTGGAACGACCGTTTTATATTCGAACCAGAAGTCAAAAACATCACCGAGCAGGTACAACTCTTCTGCATCGTCTTTGATGCTGTCCATCCAATCAACCACTCTTCTTTCACGTTCCAGACTTTTTTCATAAGTAGGAACACCAAGATGGAAATCAGAAATGAAGTATATTTTTTTGCCGGGTTTCAATATTTGTAGCGGTTGCGTAAGGTGGTGAGCGGATTCAAATTGTTTAATCGTAAATCGAAGCGGATCAAATCACTTTTTGAAAATTGCTGCTGGTCGATTACATACTGAATATCTTTTGAGTAAAATAATGGAAAATAAACAGTCAATACATCTTTTATTATCGGCAGTTCAATTCCTGCTTCCCATGAAATCTTGGTATCAATATAGGAAGATTTCGCTTTATCATACGTTCCAATATCAAAAAACAATTTGAATGGTATGAAGCCGGGTAGAGTAGTGGATAAATTCAATCCTGTCATCCATTTATCAGCAATGCGGTAGAAGAGAGTCGGAGCTTTAAATCCTGCATCAGCTACTACGAATTGTCGGGAGTAAAAATCATTCGACAATTCAGCTCTTCCCAGAAATACTTCATCGAATAAATAATCCTGAGGACCTGATCGTCCTGATAGTCGCATTCTATAATCAACGGTAGGACTTACAGAAGATTTAATATCCGTATAACCTGCAAAGAATCGTATCTCAAATCCTTTTTTTGCTTTTCCATACGTGATGAATTTATTCGTTTCAAAATTTAAGCGGAATTGTTCTTTGTTTAGTTGTGTGTTTATTTTTATATTTCCTCTTTCGAGCGGATTTTCATTCTTTCTGATATAATTCAATTCAACAAAATGAAGCGACACTCGATTTCCTCTTATTTGAACCGGAAGTTTTTTGTAAATATATACATGTCGTACAATGAAGTCATTCGAAATCATCTTTGACTGATCTTTTGGAAGAAAAGAAAATGTTATTCTATCATCTACTTTTGCGAAACGCAGTTCTGTTGGATAATTTTCATTACTTGTTTTATATGAACTAAATCCTGACGATAAGGTGATAAGATAGATTTTCCCTTTTGGAAAAAAATGATAACGTAATTCACCACCACCATTCAAATCTTCCGTGCCGAAAGCATACATTGGCATTAACGTATATTCAAATGATTTTTTAAAGAAAGATACATTGTGAAGAACAATTCCTGCCATGAATTTATTGGTCGCATTAAAACCTGCAACAGGAGCAAAATAAACAGGCGCCTGTCCTTTTTCATCATTTGAAGTTCCCAATTTTAATCGAATGGGTTCACACTTTTTGAAAATACCTGAAGTTCGTATTGTGTTGTTGTTGCGATATAATTCCGGTAATGTTTGGTTAGCATCTAATTGAAATGCATCACAACCATCGCATGTAATAGTTACTGTTGTGTCTTGAATTGGTTGTAACCAAATTGTAGATTTACTTTTTCCGGAGGTTGTTCCATCAATTGAAAAAGGCAGATTCAGCACTCCGCATTTTTTTATTGTTAAGCGATATTGATTGCTTGCAAGAGTATGTATAGAAGAAATGGAGTAATCATTTTTAATGTTGGTCTTTAACAATCCCTGATAGAACCACAACAAATTTTTTCCCGAAACTCTTTCAAATACTTTTTGTTGTGCAGCAGGAGTTGGATGTTTGAATTTCCATTGATCAAAATATTCATGCATGCAACTATCAAATAGTGTTTCTCCCAAAAATGCTTTCAAATGATCAAAACTCATCGCAGGTTTTGAATAGGAGCAAATACGATAGTTCTTAGGATTGTATTTTTCAGCCGATTGATCCGGAACCATGTCATAGTTGGCTCTTGCCAGTAATGCATAATTTGAATACTGTTTTAACCGGTGATTCGTTCTATGTAATTTGGGTAACAGCCAATAGCTGAACCGACCAATGTTTTCTTCTTGTGCAATGGAATCGGTCTTGTATTTGGTATAAATGTAACGGGTTTCTAAAAAATCAGTCATTCCTTCATCCATCCAAGCATGTCTGCGTTCATCGTTTCCAAGTATTCCGTAGAACCAGTTATGTCCGATTTCGTGAACAATGGTTTCTTCCAGTTCAATAGAGTCACCATAATTACCAATGGTTGTAATCATCGGATATTCCATTCCGCTACCTGCAATATAATTAACATCAAGAGCTGTGACAGATGAGTAAGGATATTCACCTACCCATTTGGAGAAATACAAAATCGCATCTCGTGAATATTCAGGTGCACGCTTCCATAATTCAGGTTCTGCATTTGTGAAATACGACCAGGTAGTTACTTTTTTTCCGGAGGGAAGTGTAGCAAGATCTTTTAAAACATGCCAACGCTTATCTGCAAACCAGGCAAAGTCATGTACACGTTCCTGACGATAATGTAATGTCTTGGTTTCTTTATCAGAAGTTGGAAATTTAAAATCATCGGGAAAGGTTGTAATTCCCCTGGTCTTTTTATCGAGTTCATCTAACCATGCAATTTCTTTTTCACCATTTTGCAATTCACCGGTCGCGCCTACGATGTAATTTTTTGGCAAGGTGATAAAGACATCAAACGTTCCGAACTCACTGTAGAATTCTCCCTTGTCCATATACGGCATATACTTCCAGCCTTCTGAGTCAAAGACAGCAGGTTTTGGAAACCATTGGGAAATAAAGTAGGCTTGTTCGTGATGACCGAGTCTGGAAAGTTCAGCAGAAGGAATTTTTACTTGAAAAGGAGTTGTGATGGTAATTTGTTCTCCCGGCAGTAATCCTTTTGAGAGTTTGAGAATACATACTTCTGCAGTATCCGGAAGTAATTTCCAGTCAGTCTTCAATCCGTTGACCTGAAAATTTAAACTGTCTATAAAGCCAAAGTCTTCCGGATTAGCATTGAGAAATATAGGATCACCACTTTGATAAAGTAATTTAGCCAGCACTGTGTTCTCATCTTTGTAAGCATTTGGCCAAAGGTGAAAATAAAGAGATTGCAAAATGACGGAAGAATTATTCGTATACTTAATTTCTACTGTACCTGATAATGTATGCAGACGATCATCAAGTGTTACATGAATGGTATACGATACATCTTGCTGGAAATAGTTGCCGGCAAAACATGGATTAGTAAAAATGAAAACGAAAAAAAGAAAGGCAATGCTGCCGATTTTCATAAGCCGGTTCATTAACTCAGGAATTTTTTCTGAGCAATTCAATCAATCGTACTTCTAACTCTTCGCTTCTTAATCCTTTTGCAA
>JAYSPU010000305.1:0-3880 GCA_043721935.1 Bacteroidota bacterium
AAATTCGAGAGGGAAAGAGTAATATTCCATTTTGTTGACGATTTTAAAGTTTTGTTTTCAACTTGCATGGTTCAGAATAAGGGAAGTCCGGTATGCCAATTTGTTATTGAATTTTATAAAATTTTGATCCAATTGTTTGGAGTTGCATAGTTTTATAATTGATTTTATGAAGGATTCATTTATAACCTATTCGCTTACGTTGTTTTTGTTGGCTCTCTTGCTTTTCCTTATTCATTAAATAGTTTATGGCTTCATACACATTTTTAAATTGCATGTTGTATTTAATTTCAAGTTCCTTTAGTTTCTCAGTAAGGTCTTTATGTGTTAATGCATATTGCCTGATAAAAACAAAAACTCTCATAATTGCTATATTTACTTTGATTGCCTTGTCTGAGTTTAGCACGCCACTTAACATGGCTACTCCTTGTTCGGTAAAAGCATAAGGTAAATATCTGGTTCCGCCTCTTCCTTTTGAGGTTTCAATTTGAAACCTCAAAGATTCCCATTCTTTTTTGGTTAAACGAAACATGAAATCTTTTGGAAACCGTCTCTTGTTACGTTTTACTGCAAGATTTAAGTTTTTAGTTCCAACATCGTATAATTCTGCAAGATCAAAATCAAGCATAACTTTATAATCTCTGATTTGATAAATTTTAGTTTCTATATTTTTCATTTTTAATCAATTGAATTAATAATATTCAATGAACATATCTTTTCTCTTAACTTTACATTTGTTGCCATTTATTTTTTATATCCTATTTGTTTGCGTTGCTTTTGTTCGTTTTGCTGTTTATCTTTTTGTAATAGGTGGTTTATTGCTTCGTACACATCCATAAACTGTTTATTGTAAGTTGTTTCAAGTTCCTTTAGTTTGTTAGTTAAATCTTCGTGGGTTAAAGCATATTGCCTTAAAAAGACAAAGGCTCTCATAATTGCAATATTTACTTGTATTGCTTTGTCAGAATTTAAAATCCCGCTTAACATTGCTAAACCTTGTTCGGTAAAAGCATGAGGTAAGTATTTTGTGTATTTTCCTTTACCTGTTTCAAAGGTTTCATTTTGCAACCTTTGAGCGTTTTCGGTTTCTTTTTGCAGCTTCAAATTTTCCCATTCAGGTTTGGAGAGCTGAAACATAAAATCTTTTGGAAATCTTTTTATATTTCTTTTTACAGCCAGGTTTAAATTTTTAGTCGGAACATCATATAATTCTGCAAGATCAAAATCAAGCATTACTTTGTAATCTCTGATTTGATAAATTTTTGTTTCTATATTTTTCATTTCGATCAATAGATTTTAGAATTGTCATTTGTACAAAAGACAATTTAGAACGCATCAATCGAATAGTGAAAATTTATAAGCAGGGTTTAGTATGCTGTTTATTGTAAGAGTCTTTTGCAAGAAGAAAAGATCAAGTAAAAATACAGGAGCGTTTGTACTGAGATTGGTTACTTTCCAATACAGAACTTCGAAAATATATTATCCAACAAGTCTTCGTTAGAAATCTCACCTGTAATCGTTCCGAGATGATAAAGTGCATTGCGCAAATCAGTTGCTATGAAATCGTTAGTAATTTTATTTTGTATTCCGTTGTATGCTGCTGTAAGTGAATCAGCAGTTTTTTTCAATGCATCAACATGTCGGGCATTGGTAACGATGGTGTTATTCAGATTTAATTTTCCGGAATGAACGAAAGAGAGTAGAAGCATGGCTAGTTCGTGAACATTGGTTCGCTCTTTTGCGGAAATTAAAAACAGATCGGGAAATTTACTGAATTCATTTTGTAATAGTTTTAATTCTTTTCCATCGATTTTATTTGCAATGGGAACTATGCGAACGGTTGACTGAATATTTTTTTGCATTTCATCAAGTTCCAATTGTAAATCGCCTGCTCCGGTTTCATTGACGTCAAACAGGTAAAGGATGAGTGGACTCTGATTTATTTTTTCAAACGTTTTCGTTACGCCTATTTGTTCGATAACATCTTTCGTTTCTCTGATTCCTGCTGTGTCTATGAAACGAAATTTTATACCTTGAATAGAAATTTCTTCTTCAATGGTATCACGGGTTGTTCCGGCTATTTCACTGACGATGGCGCGTTCTTCGTTTAAGAATGCATTCAACAGAGTAGACTTCCCAACATTTGGCTTTCCGGCAATCACCACAGGAATTCCTGTTTTAATTACATTCCCATATTCAAAACTTTCAATGAGTTCGTGAATGACTTTTTGTAAACGGATGATGACGGTTTGTAAATCAGCTCGTGATGCAAACTCTACATCTTCTTCTGCAAAATCCAATTCCAGTTCAATCAGGGATGCAAAGTGAATCAGGTCGTCACGAAGTTTTTTAATTTCATTTGAAAAGCCACCTCGCATTTGTTCCAATGCCAGTTGATGACTGGCTGATGAATCGGACGAAATCAAATCGGCTACTGCTTCTGCTTGTGATAAATCCATGCGGCCATTTAAAAAGGCGCGCATCGTAAACTCACCCGGACCTGCTTGTCGCGCTCCTTTTGAATGGCAACATTGTAAAATTTGTTGCTGAATAAAGGTGGAACCATGACAGGATATTTCTACCGTATCTTCTCCTGTATATGTTTTAGGTCCTAGCATGACAGACACAAGTACTTCGTCTATTAATCGTTCACCATCCATGATGTTTCCAAAATGCAGGGAATGACTCTTTGCCTGGCGGATGTCAAATCCTTTTCGTTTGGACAAAAAGAGTTCGCCAATAATTTCAATGCTGCGGGTTCCGGACAATCGAATGACTGCAATTGCTCCAACTCCGGCCGGCGTGGCTAAAGCAACTATTGTGTCGGACGAGGTTAAATGAGTCATTTTTGTTCCGGATGTATTTAATTTCTGAATGATTAACGATGTGATTGGTATAAGAGGAGAAGGTTAATCTGGATATGTTCTCACCGTATTATCTGTGTATTTCGCCTTTTTCACTCGAAAAGGGTAGAATATCACATTTGATTTTATTACACATTGTCTTTAAATGTATTTAAACATCTTCAGGGTGCAAAAATATCCTTTTTTCGCTGTCCACTTTCAATAAAAGACTTATTTTCGCATCAGTAAATTCAACTATTCTACAATTCTAAAACTAATCAGCAAGTGAGTGTACTCGTTAATAAATCAAGTAAAATAATCGTACAGGGCTTTACCGGTACAGAAGGAACTTTTCATGCTCAGCAAATGATTGAATATGGAACGAATGTAGTTGGTGGAGTAACGCCCGGAAAAGGCGGAACTCAACACCTCGATCGGCCTGTTTTCAACACAGTTGAAGATGCTGTAAAGGCAACCGGAGCAGATGTTTCCATCGTTTTTGTTCCTCCTGCTTTTGCTGCTGATGCTATCATGGAAGCTGCTGATGCGGGTGTTCGACTGATTGTTACCATTACAGAGGGAATTCCTGTGAAGGATATGATTCACGTGAAAGATTATTTAAGTAAAAGAGATGCACGATTGATCGGACCTAATTGTCCGGGTGTCATTACAGCTGACGAATGTAAAGTCGGTATCATGCCGGGCTTCGTGTTCAAAAAAGGACGTATCGGTATCGTTTCAAAATCAGGTACCTTAACATATGAAGCAGCAGATCAGGTGGTAAAAGCAGGAATGGGTATTTCTACCGCTATTGGTATTGGCGGTGACCCGATTATCGGAACAACAACTAAAGAAGCAGTTGAACTTTTCATGAATGATCCTGAAACTGACGGTATCGTCATGATCGGTGAAATTGGTGGAAACCTGGAAGCAGAAGCAGCACGCTGGATAAAAGCGAACGGAACAAAACCAGTCGTTGGATTCATCGCCGGACAAACAGCACCTCCGGGACGCCGTATGGGTCATGCCGGAGCAATTGT
>JAYSPU010000306.1:0-3795 GCA_043721935.1 Bacteroidota bacterium
CTGGCCAACATTTCTGTTGACAATGCTTCGTATCCTCGTTTCGTTTCTTACCTGACTTCGCTCGAGATAAAAAATATCGTTCCGGATATTAATTACAAAGGCGGATTTTCTATGGTTGGAAATAAAATGATTGGATCAGGAAATGCTGAACAAAATGCTCAGCTTATTTTATACCGGAATAAAAAAGAATTTTGCATTGCTCGTGCTCAGGGTTTTTCTATTCGTAAAGACCGTATTACCTCTGATAATGCTTCTGTAAGTTTTTACTATGAAAATGATAGCATTTTTCACCCGGGTGTTTCTTTTAAATACATAGTATCTGACCGTGAAGTATCGCTGATTCGAGGAGAAGAAGGTAAATCACAAAGTCCGTACTTTGACAGCTATCATCAGGTGGATATGTATTTCGATGGATTGTATTGGAAAATTGATAATCCGATTATTGATTTGAAAATGATAAGCGGTGCCGGTGAAAGTAAAGCAACATTTGAATCGAGTAATTATTTCAGAAAACAAAAATTCCTCCGAATGCAAGGATTGAGTGATTCACATCCGCTTTTTCGGGTGAAACAATTTGCTGAAGTTCATGCAACAAAAGAGATTTACACCGAAGATATTGCTAAGGATATGAAACTCCCTGTCTCTGAAGTAAGAGATATGATGATCAATTTGTCGAATTCAGGTTTTGTTTCCTATAATTCACAGGAAGATAAATCAACTGTTAAAGACCGATTATACTATTATCTCCTTGCCAATACCGGCAAGACCGATTATGATGTATTGCAATTTGAATCGATCATTAATGCATTACCCAATGCAAGTATCAATTTGCTGAACTTTGATATTACATTGCGTGGACTTGCTCCAATCATTATGAGTGATTCACAAAATGTTGTTATTTATCCGAAAGATCAGGAAGTGAAATTGAAAAAGAACAGAGATTTTACTTTTGCAGGAAGAGTTCATGCCGGAAGATTTGATTTTTACGGCAAAGTGTTTTCATTCGATTATCAGAATTTTAAAATTAATCTGGATAATGTGGATTCACTCCGATTGAAAGTAGAAAGTGAGAATCCTTCGGAAGTAGATCAGTATGGTCGGAGAAAACAAGTGGCTGTTCGAAGTGTTCTTGAAAATATAACCGGTGACTTGCTCATCGACTTTCAGGGGAATAAAAGCGGATTGAAAGACTATCCAAATTATCCGATTTTCAATTCTAAGAAAGATTCATACGTCTATTATGATCGTTCTTATATTCAGGAAGGCGTATATAATCGAAGCGAATTTTTCTTTCACCTGGATCCATTTACGATTGACTCACTTGATAATTTTTCCAGGGCAGGATTGCAATTTGAAGGTGAATTTGTTTCAGCCGGAATCTTTCCTGATTTCCGTGATATCTTAAGACTTCAGCCTGATTTATCACTCGGATTGGTTCGCAACACTGAAACAGCAGGATGGCCTGCTTACGGTGGAAAAGGGAAGTTTACCAATATTGTGAAATTGAGTAACGAAGGTTTACATGGAGATGGTTCGGTTGATTACCTGACATCTGTTTCTACTTCGTCAGATTTTGTTTTCTTACCTGATTCAATGAATTCAAATGTAAATTCTTTTAAAAACAGGAAAGAGATTTATAAAAATGTTGCTTTTCCAGCAGTTACTGCCGGTGATGTTTATGTTCACTGGGAACCCAAAAAGGATGTGATGTACATCTATAAGAAATCGGCAGATATGGATATGTTTGAGACGCAGGCACAATTGAATGGTAATCTGCAATTGAAACCGGATGGAATGACCGGTGATGGTATCATGACATTTGCTGCAAGTGAATTGGAATCGAAACGTTTTAACTATAAATTAAATGAATTTGCATCTGACACTGCAGATTTCAGACTTACTTCTGATAATACAGCGGCATTAGCCTTTTCTACGAAGAATGTAAAGGCTTCAATCGATTTCACAAAACGTGTCGGTGATTTTAAATCGAATGGTGGTGGTTCGTATGTAAGTTTTCCTCTCAATGAATACATCTGCTACATTGATCAGTTTAAGTGGTTCATGGATCAGAAGGAAATTGAAATGTCATCGTCAAATCAAAGTGTAGAGGAAGATTCATTGAACACAGGATTAAGTCTGACGGGATCTGAGTTTATCAGTGTTGAATCGCATCAGGATTCACTTCGTTTCAAAGCTCCATTGGCACGTTACTCATTGAAAGATTATCTGATCAAAGCAGAAAAGGTGGCTCTGATTCGAACAGCAGATGCGTCTGTAATTCCGGATAGCGGAAAGGTAGTAGTCGAACGGTATGCCAAAATGCGTACGTTGAAAGATGCACGCATAGTTGCTAATACAACAACTAAGTATCACACAATCTACAATGCTAATGTAGATGTGTTAGGTCGAAAAAAATATACGGGAAGTGGTGATTATGATTATTTAGATGAAAATAAAATAAAGCACCATTTTCATTTTGATCAAATTAGTGTGGATACAACATATCAAACAGTTGCTGATGGTCAGTTGTCAGACACTGTAGGTTTCCCGCTTAGTCCTCAGTTTCTTTTTAAAGGGAATGTTCATCTCACTGCATCAAAAGAATACCTGAATTTTGCAGGATACACCAAGCCAAATATCCAATGTGAAAAAATTGGCCGTAACTGGATTCGTTTCGCAGGTGATATTAATCCATCGAATGTTAGTATTCCTGTTTCATCACCCGTTACAGATGCCGGAACTAAACTCGCTTCTGCAATTGCACAAACTAGTGACAGTACAGGAATATATGCCGCTTTCTTAATGCCAAAGCAACGGGCAGGCGATCTTGAAATTATCAGTGCTGACGGATTATTGTTTTTTGATAAAGTCACGAAAGAATATAAAATCACCACAAAAGAAAAACTGGACAAACCCGGAAGTAAAGGCAATTATCTGAGTCTGGATGATACAAAGTGTTTGGTATTTGGTGAAGGAAATATAAATTTTGGTTCCGACTTCGGACAATTAGGTTTTACTGCTGTTGGAAATGTGGTGAATAACCTGAACAATGACAGCACACGATTCGATATACTTGCGGCACTTGATTTCTTCTTCAGTGAAGATGCATTAAAAGTAATGACAGAACAAATAACAAGTAATACATCACTAGCTGCAACTCAGGATCTGGGACGAACGACATACGAACATGGATTGGCAGAATTAGCGGGAAAAGAACGCGCAGATAAATTTATTGCTGAATTAAATTTATACGGGAATTTCAAAAAGATACCGGAAGAATTGCGCCATACTTTATTTATCAGTGAATTGAAAATGGTTTGGAATAATACTTCCAAAACTTTCCGTTCTGTCGGGCCGATTGGCATTTCAAACGTTGATAAAACGAGCATTAACCGACGTGTTAATGGATACATAGAAATTGTCCATAAGCGAAGTGGCGATGCATTGAATATTTACCTGGAACCGGAAAACGGACAATGGTTTTTCTTCAATTATTCACGAGGCTTGATTCAGGCCATTTCTTCCTATTCGACTTTTAATGAAGCTATAAATAAAGTCAAACCGGAAAAAAGGGTAAATAAAATGAAAGGTAAACTTGATATCGAATACATTTTATCGACGGATCGGGCAGTCAAAAACTTCCTTAAAAAAATGAATCCGCCTCCAATGGAGGAAGATAAGTAACAAGTATTGGTTAAAATCAATTGAATCTTTAAGATTGTGCTCAATTTGAATATTCAATTCGAAGATCTGATTCACTAACAAATTGCTGACACTCCATAATATAATAGGTCT
>JAYSPU010000307.1:0-2252 GCA_043721935.1 Bacteroidota bacterium
TGGCAGTTGGTCAGTTGGTCAGTTGGCGATGAGCGATGAGCGATCGGCAAATAGGGAGGCAATGAAGGAGTGAATTTTTTTATGGCTTCAAAATAAAAAACCTTCTGCGTGATCTCTGCGAAATCAGTGAGATCTGCGGGACATTTTTTTTGCCTCGAAGACGCTCCAATTCAAATTTCGGTGTTGGTATTTGCTTGTGGTAATTCTCCCGCAGATTTCGGAGATTGCGCGGAGATTACGCTGATTGATGGATCATTTATTCTAAGCAAAACGTACCTCCATCTTTAGAACTCAATATAAGTTTCCTGTCAAGAAAAAAGTGCGTTCGCCCTCACCGTTTTCCCTATAAACATATTCTTCTAACTTTGCAGCATGAATTCTTATGATGTTACAGTAATTGGTTCGGGACCAGGTGGATATGTGGCTGCTATTCGGTGTGCACAGCTTGGTATGAAGACGGCTTTAATTGAAAAATACTCCAGCCTTGGTGGTACGTGTCTGAATGTGGGTTGTATTCCGTCAAAGGCGCTATTAGATTCGTCTGAACATTTTCATAATGCAGCGCATACATTTTCTGCTCACGGCATTCAACTGAAAGATCTGAAAGTGGATCTGAAGCAAATGATCGCGCGGAAAAATGATGTCGTAAAGCAAAATGTGGAAGGCATTAAATTTCTGATGAAGAAAAATAAAATTGATGTCTATACAGGTGTCGGTAGTTTTAAGTCGGCAAATGAAATCAATATTCAAAATGAAAAAGAAACAATAACGATAGAAAGTAAAAAAACAATCATCGCTACAGGATCAAAACCAAGTTCGCTGAAAGGAATTGAAGGCGATAAAAAGAGAATCATCACTTCTACTGAAGCGTTGAACTTGCCGGAGATACCGAAGAAGCTGATCATCATCGGTGGCGGTGTGATTGGACTTGAATTAGGATCTGTCTATGCGCGTATGGGAACAAAGGTTTCTGTCGTCGAATTTACAGATTCAATTATCGGTACAATGGATCGCTCACTCGGAAAAGAATTACAAAAGTCTTTGCAAAAAATCGGATTTGAATTTTTCCTTGGACATAAAGTAACGGGCGTTAAAGCAAAAGATAAAAGCGTAATCGTCACCGCCGACGGACCGGATGGAAAAGCAGTTACTTTCGAAGGTGATTATTGTCTTTTAAGCGTTGGTCGTCGTGCATATACGGATGGATTGGGATTGGATAAAATTGGTTTGTCAACCGATGATCGAGGACAAATTCCTGTGAATGAAAATTTAGAAACAACGGTACAAGGCATTTACGCTATTGGTGATGTCATTCAAGGTGCCATGTTAGCACATAAAGCAGAAGAAGAAGGTGTTTTTGTTGCTGAAACAATTGCCGGACAAAAACCACATATCAATTACTTACTTATTCCCGCCGTTGTTTATACCTGGCCTGAAGTTGCTGCTGTTGGAAATACAGAGGAAGAATTAAAAGCTTTAGGAAGATCCTATAAGATTGGAACCTTTCCATTCAAAGCCAGTGGTCGTGCTCGTGCAAGTGGTGATACAGATGGATTTGTAAAAGTATTAGCAGATAAAACAACAGATGAAATTCTTGGCGTACACATGATTGGGCCGCGTGTCGCTGATGTCATTGCTGAAGCTGTTGTTGCAATGGAATATCGTGCTTCGGCAGAAGATATTTCCCGCATGAGTCATGCGCATCCGACTTACACAGAAACATTCAAAGAAGCGTGTCTGGCTGCAACAGGAAACAGAGCAATTCATATTTAATACAAAACATTCCGCTGAGCTTGTTGTTGTTGATAGAATGCTGAACATTTTGCGCAGCAATTTCTTCCTTCCTTCTTAGATTCAGTCTTCAATTCGATTACAATTATGCAAACAGGAATATTACTCGTAAACCTGGGTACGCCGGACAGTCCGAAGGTGTCAGATGTAAGAAAATATTTACGAGAATTTTTAAGTGATCCACGGGTAATTGATATCAGCGCAATTGGAAGATGGTTTCTGGTCAATTTTATCATTGCTCCTTTTCGGAGTCCGCGCTCAGCTAAATTGTATGAGAAAATCTGGAATGAAAACGGTTCTCCTCTTATGTACTACAGTCTGCGCCAAAAAGAATTGTTGCAAAATAAATTGGGAAAGGACTATCAGGTTGAATTGGCCATGCGTTATCAGAGTCCGTCGTTAGAAAGTGCATTGGAAAAATTCAGTAAACCGGTTTATGAAAAGTTAATCGTCCTTCCACT
>JAYSPU010000308.1:0-7603 GCA_043721935.1 Bacteroidota bacterium
AGTTGTCAGTTGTCAGTTGGTCAGTGAGTCAGTTGTCAGCTATCAAAGTTGTAGAGTTGACTTTTTTTATAACATTGAAAAAATAACGGAGGAATAATAACAAAATACACTTGTTATTATTCCTCCGTTATTTTTTTTTCACCAACTGACCAACTGACCAACTGACCAACTGACCAACTGACCAACTGACCAACTGACCAACTGACTTAAGGTTTCATCGATCCGCCGTCGATATACTGAAAAAACGTGTCGCTTCTTAGTCCGATGCGAAGTGATTCAAGAGCAATGACATCATTCGGTGCAATGTTACCAAGGTTTACATTGGCGCCAAGTAATTTGATGAAGTAAACCTGTCCGCTTTTTATCGGTGTCTCCCAGATTATGTTTTCGGCCGGAACGCGTGAAATAATTTTATTTATCAATACGACATGTGCTTTACCACTTGGACGATAAATACCAACCGTTCCGCTTTCGCGTGCTTCTGCAATTACCTTCCATGCGCCGGCTTGAATTTCAGTTTCAATCATTTCAATCCATTTATTTGGATGAATTATTATCCCTTCTTCTTTTGAACCAACCTCTGTAATGACGGTTACATACTTTGCCAGCTTTTGAATATACTCCAGCTTTTTACCATGCGGTAAAGAAATACTGCCATCACTTACTTCGGCATGTGTTAGTTTGTATTTTTCCATCAGCCGGATATAATCTTCAAACTGATTGCGAACAATAAAAGCCTCGAGTAAGGTGCCTCCGAAATACAATGGGATACCGGCAGCGCGATAGATGCTGATTTTTTTTTCCAAATGAGGAGTGATGAAAGAACTTCCAAATCCGAGTTTAACGATGTCGATGAAATCACCTGATCCATCTATCATATCTTCAGTTTGGCGGCAGCTAAGGCCTTTGTCCATGACCATAGTCAGTCCACTTTCACGCGGTTTGACAGACCGCTCAGGAATATTGTCAAGCAAAAAATTCATATACGATTTTTATATAAGTCGATAAGCGCTAACACATGAACATCATTTTCCATGGATGGCGCATATTCAAATAAGGTGTGGCAAATTTGGATATTTTTATCCAATGCCGAAGCAAGAATCTCATACGATTCCCGAATATTTCCTAAACTGTAGTGGTAACAGGCTAAACGATAAATGTACTCAGCATTGTCGGGATGAATTTCAATTCCTTTGGTAATTATTTCCAAAGCTTCTTCACCACGTGTATCGACCATTAAGAGATGAGAGTATTCCAGCCAGATGTCAGCATTCTCAGGTTCAAGTTCAATTACTTTTAAATAGGCTTGTTCTGACAGAATATAATTTTCAAGATGATATTCTGCATCACCTAATGCAAACCAGAACTCTCCGTTTTTGTCGTCCAGTTCGATAGCCTTTTTAATATAGTGTGTGGCTTCAAACCAACGCTCTTCATTTTGAAGAGTGATACCTATACCTAACCAGGCTTCTGATAAATTAGGATCCAGCTTGGTTGATTTTTTATAGTAATCTCTGGCGCGTTGCGGTTCTTCTAATTGCTCATAGCACTCGCCGATGTTGTAATAGGTCAATGAATCCGGAGCTTCAAACTCAAATGTTTTTTTATAACATTCAATCGCTTCCGCATAACGATTCATATTCGCCAAAGTATTTCCTTTGTTGAAATAGGCAGAAGAGAAGTCGTCTTTGATGACCAGACAATAATCATAAGCATTAATTGCTTCGTCAAATTGACCCATTCGGTTGAATACATTTCCAAGGTTGTACCAGGCTGTGTAACTATAGGGTTGTATGTCGATGAAGCGATTATAAAAATCAATGCTTTCATCCAGTTTTTCTGTGAACTCAAAACAAAATGCAATCTCATAGAGTGCAATTTCATTTTCGTTATTGAATTCCAGACTCAATTTCAGGTAATCAATGGCTTTGTCATAATCACCCCAGCTTTCGTAAACATACGCCAGGTTGAGATACAACATGTCCAGTTCATCTGCTAAAGGAATGGCTTTGTTGAAATTTTCAACGGCTTCTTCGTACTTCTGTAGTTGCGAGTAAATACTTCCTCTGATCATATATAAATCAGGATCAAGAGGCGTAAGTAGCTCAGCGCTTTCCAGTATATCCAATGCGGCTTCGAGCCGATTGACCATGGCTAATAACTGCGCCTTTCGAAGCAGAAACTCTACAGAACCCGGATGCTGATCTTGTGAAAAATCAACCACCTGTAGTGCCTTGATCGGGTCGTTTTTTTCAATGTAATAGTCGATAATATTCAAAAAAGCTTCGACATCAAAGAAGTAAGCATCTTTGTTGCGAACCATTTCTTCGTATCGTTCGATTGAATGGCGGATCTGATTTTGGTTCTCGCCTGAGTTGAGGAATTCTTCTTCTTCCATTTAATATTTTTAGGCACGAAAAAGATAATACTCAAAGATAATGATAAAACCCGCATTACCATTGTTGGTGGAGTCAGTTTTCCACAGGTGACGGTTAGTTTCTTGATACCTAGTCTTCTATTGACCGGAAACGATGATTAATTGAGGGCAAATGTCGTGAAAGGACTGCTTGCAGGCTGTGTTTCCGGCGGTTTCCCGTTTAGTGTCCTGACTCCTTTTTAGTACATTTACATGCTCATGTTTCTGCATTCCCTTTCCGTCATCAATTTTAAAAATTACACCTCGGCAGAGGTCATCTTGCATCCGTCTGTAAATGCATTTGTTGGCAATAATGGAGAAGGAAAAACCAATCTGCTCGATGCCATTTATTTTTTATCGCTTTGCAAAAGCTATTTCAATGCGACAGATTCAGCAGCGATCCGTCATGGTGAAGAATTTTTCGTGCTGCAGGGAGTGTTTCTTTTTGACGATAGAAAAGAAGCCATTTCCTGCGGGATAAAAAAAGGCCAGCGAAAGGTTTTCAAACGCAATCAACGGGAGTATGAAAAATTATCGGATCATATTGGATTAATTCCGCTGGTGATGGTATCACCAACGGACATTGGATTGATAACAGAAGGAAGTGAAGAGCGCAGGAAGTTTATGGATGGCATTTTATCGCAACTGGACCATGCGTATCTCGACGAACTGATTCATTACAACAAAGTGCTGGCTCAACGAAATGCATATCTCAAACAAGCTGTAATGCATCGTAATTTTGATGCGTTGACCTTGCAGATTTGGGACGATCAATTGATTCTCTCGGGTGAAAAAGTATATCAGAAGCGTGCTCAATTTATAAAAGCCTTTATTCCTGTATTCGAATATTTTTATGGTTTAATTGTCGACAAAAAAGAAAGAGTGAGCATCGGTTATTCTTCTCAACTTAATGACACTTCTTTTTCTTTGTTGCTGGAGCAATCACTTTCGAAAGACCGGATTGTTCAGTACACAACTCATGGACCGCATAAGGATGATCTTACTTTTTTAATTGGTGATCACTCGGTAAAAAAGTTCGCTTCTCAGGGACAGCAAAAATCATTTCTGATTGCATTGAAACTTGCACAGTTTGAGTTTTTTCGAAAAGAAAAAGGATTGAAGCCAATTTTATTGCTCGATGATATTTTTGACAAACTCGATGATACTCGTGTTGCGCGATTGATGGAAATGGTAAGCAATGATAATTTCGGTCAAATATTTATCACCGATACACATCCTGAACGTATCCAACGTATCTTTGATGAAATAGGAGTGGAGATTAAATGTTTCCCTGTCGAAAACGGGGAAGTCAGACTGACAGAAGATCAAAAAATAAACGTTGAAGAATAAATTAGTGCTATTAACAAATTGACCATTCGTCTCAATTATTCTTTCTCATGAGAAAAGCCAACGATCAAAAAATAAACGAAGTGTTTACCGAATTACTGAAAGCATATAAGCTTGAAGGAAAAATGGGTGAAGCAAAAGTCATTAATGCCTGGCCGGTATTAATGGGTCCGGCTGTTGCCAATCGTACGACCGATATAAAATTATTTGAACGAAAACTTTTTATTACTATAAACTCAGCTTCACTGCGTCAGGAACTTTTCCTCGCCCGCGAAAAAATCAGAACCATGCTCAATGAAGAAGCAGGCCTGGAAGTGGTGGAAGAGGTTGTTTTCAGGTAGTACTTACTTCAGTACACTGTATACTGAAACAGTATACAGTGTACTGAAGTAAAACTAAAACCGCTCCATTTCAGAGAAGAAAAACGATCCTTCATTCGCTGCATTTTCATCGCTGTCAGATCCGTGAACGGCATTGGCTTCGATTGATTTTGCGAAAAGATTACGAATCGTACCTTTTTCTGCTTTAGCAGGATCAGTAGCACCGATTAACTTACGGAATTCTTCTACCGCATTATTTTTTTCAAGAATGACTGCTACAATTGGTCCGGAAGACATATAACTTACGAGGTCATTATAAAATGGGCGCTCTTTGTGTACAGCATAAAATTTACCTGCTACTTCAGCAGATAGTTTGGTATACTTCATTGCTACAATTCTAAATCCTGCTTCATTGATCTTCGCTAAAATCGGTCCGATGTAATTGTTCCCTACCGCATCCGGCTTAAGCATTGTGAATGTTCTGTTCATATTTTTTAGTTGGTCAGTTGTCAGTTGGGCAGTTGTCAGTTGGGCAGTTGGGCAGTTGATTAGTTGATTAGTTGTCAGTTGGTCAGTTGTCAGTTGATTAGTTGTCAGTTGATCAGTTGCCGGTTGATTTGTTAATTAATTATTGATTGATATATATTTCTTGTCGCTTGTAATTTGTCACTTTTCTTTTATCTTTTATCTTTTATCTTTTATCCAACTGACAACTGACAACTGCCCAACTGACAACTGCCAAACTAGAGTTGCTTAATCTCATTCACAAGTTTCGTAAGCGCATCTTTTGCATCTCCGAAAAGCATGGACGTTTTAGGATCGTAAAAAAGTTCGTTGTCTATTCCGGCATATCCGGCATTCATGCTTCTTTTGTTGATGATAATGTGTTTTGCATTTTCAACATCCAGAATTGGCATTCCGTAAATAGGAGAGGAAGGATCTGTTTTAGCAGCAGGATTTACTACATCATTTGCACCGACCACCAGCACTACATCAGTTGAACTGAATTCCGGATTGATTTCTTCCATCTCTGCTAATTTTCCATAATCAACATTACTTTCTGCAAGCAAAACATTCATGTGACCGGGCATTCTTCCTGCGACAGGGTGAATGGCATATTTTACCTGAACTCCACGTTGCTCGAGAATAAGTTCTAATTCATGAATGATATGTTGAGCTTGTGCAACAGCTAATCCATAACCGGGTACGATGATAACTTTCTTCGAATAATTAAGCAACACAGCAGCGTCGCTGATGGTAATATCTTTTATAGATCCTTTTGCAGATGTAGTTCCGGCTACTGCGCCACTTCCTCCGAATGCACCAAAGATGACATTGAACAATGGACGGTTCATCGCTTTACACATAGCCAATGTCAGAATCGTTCCGGCTGATCCTACCAGAATTCCTCCTGTAAGCATTACTTGATTGTTGTATAAAAATCCGCCGAAAGCTGCAGCAAGACCGGTAAAGGAGTTGAGTAGTGAAATCACAACCGGCATATCCGCACCGCCAATTGGCATGACGAAAAATATACCGTAAGCGATTGCCAGTATAAAGGTCAGATATAATAAAGCTGTCGATGATGTTCCGCTTGCTGTTATATATATACCAGCCGCAATTGTAACTATCATCAAAAGTAAATTGAAGGTGTTGTAGTAAGGTAAACGAAATGAACTTTTCATCGTTCCGTTCAATTTCATGAAGGCAATAATACTTCCGGAAAATGAAACGCTTCCGATAATCATTCCGGCCATGATAATTCCAATACGCGCCGGCGCACCAATGTTGTGATGAAATTCGAGTAATCCTATTAAGGCTGCACAGGCTCCACCCATTCCATTAAACAATGAAACGAGTTCAGGCATGGCCGTCATCTTTACTTTTTTTGCCGTCAACCAGCCGATGATAGTACCAATGGCTAATCCGCCAAAAATCAAACCCATCTTTATGCCTTCGCGTGAAGTGTGATTTTCATCACCAATTTTTTCATAAATGAAAATGGTACCAAAGATGGCCAAGGTCATTCCGAATGCCGCCCATAAGTTTCCACGACGTGCTGTTTGCGGATTGCTCAGCATTTTTAATCCGACCACAAAAGTTACCGAAGCAATCAGGTATAGTAGGTCGAGGATATATTGGTTATTCATACGCTATTTAAAATTATTTCTTTTCCTTTTTCTTAAACATCTCCAACATGCGATCTGTCACTACAAATCCGCCGACAACATTCAATGTACCCAAAATGACAGCAACAAATCCCATACTGAGCATGAGTATATTGTCCGGTTCCGAATTCAGCATTACGATGATAGATCCGATGATGACTACTCCATGAATTGCATTGGCACCGGACATCAACGGTGTGTGTAATACAGAAGGTACTTTTCCAATAACTTCTACTCCGACAAAAATGGAGAGTATTAATATGTATACTTTGTCAATATGTTCACCTAAAAAGGCAAGGATTTGATTCATCTTAGTTGTTGTTATCTTGAAATTTTATCACACGAAGCGTAGCTTCGAGTACATCTATCATACTTTTTCCCTGATTGAGAATCATGTGGCTGTTGTTCAGGTTTACCTGCTCGTATTCCAGTGATCGTTCATACCAGTACAAACAATTTTTTGCTTCCTGAATAAATACACAAAGAAAGTAATAGAAATCACGAGGTTTCCCCGACTGATGAATCATTGTACAGGCTTCATCCATGGAAGCCGTTGATTGCGTCAGTTTTTTATTTAAGAAAACTTCCACGTGGTTTGTTCCGGAAGTGCTTATCGAAGAGGATAGAATCGTTTGTGTGAAAGTTTCTGTCCAGGCTTTAAAACTCATGTCTATCATAATAAAACAATTAATATTTTCAGACGGTAACCGGATTCAATGCAGGATGAACAATCTTACCGTTGTGCACCATCAGTGAACCTTTGGTAATTTCTTCTTCCATTTCCCATTTAAATCCTTCTTTTGTCGCAAGGTGAATTAAAAATGCCTGAATGTTTTTTGCATACAGTTCACTTGCATTGAGTGGGAGCAAACTCGGCAAATTAGATTCGCCAATGATTGTTACTCCGTGTTTCACTACATTTTTATTTACTTCACTCAAGGTGCAGTTGCCACCTTGACCAACAGCCATGTCAACAATGACAGATCCCATTTTCATACTCTTTACCATGTCTTCGGTCACCAATACAGGTGCTTTTCTTCCCGGAATTAAAGCAGTTGTAATA
Organism: Bacteroidota bacterium; assembly: GCA_043721935.1. Classification (GTDB taxonomy): domain Bacteria; phylum Bacteroidota; class Bacteroidia; order AKYH767-A; family 2013-40CM-41-45; genus JADKIH01. Next base: position 7,315 of record JAYSPU010000308.1, read on the forward strand.
ACCAGGTCTGCTTCAGAAATATGTTTTCCTATTAATGCTTGTTGTCTTTTTAAAAACTCTTCCGATACATTCTTTACGTATCCACCTTCTATCTGTACCGACTCATCATCTTTCATTTCAATGAATCGACCTCCTAAAGATTCAACTTGTTCTTTCGTTTCCGGTCGTATGTCTGAAACTTCTACAATGGCTCCCAGTCGTTTTGCTGTGGCAATCGCTTGTAAACCTGCAACACCGGCGCCCATGATAACCACTTTCGAAGGTTTGATGGTTCCGGCTGCTGTCATCA
>JAYSPU010000309.1:0-3292 GCA_043721935.1 Bacteroidota bacterium
GATCGAAATGTAAATGGTTGAAAGAGGTTTCTGAATAATGATTTGCATTTATTTTAATTAATTTCTAAAAACATTAGCTTGACTTCATTTTTGATTTTAATAATTGAGCATTGATAGCTACGATGATTGTACTTAAGCTCATAAATACTGCCCCTACAGCAGGTCCCATTACAAATCCATAATTGTAAAGTACACCGGCTGCTAATGGTATAGCAAGGGCATTGTAAGCAGTAGCCCAGATTAAATTTTGAACCATTTTTTGATACGTCGCTTTTCCGAATAAAATTAAATGGAGTATATCGTTCGGATTACTATTCACGAGTATTATATCGGCTGTTTCAGCTGCAATATCTGTCCCTGAACCTACGGCTATGCCGACATCTGATTGTGCTAATGCCGGTGCATCATTTACACCATCGCCTGTCATTGCTACAAACTCTCCTTTTTTTTGTAACTCTTTTATTATTTCTACTTTCTGATGAGGAAGAACTTCTGAATAATATCCATCCAGCCCTAATTCTTCACTTACAGCTTTTGCAACAATTTCATTGTCACCTGTTGCCATCATTACTTTGATCTTGTTTTCTTTAAATTTCCGGATGGCACTTTTTGACTCGGGACGAATTTCATCTGCCAAGGCAATAAAGCCTGTGAGTTGATCATTAACTAATACAAATACAATTGTTTCAGCAGCAGAGCTGAAAACGTTTTCCGGAATTTTTATTTGTTTGTCTTTCAAAAATCCGGGGCTTACAACTTTGACAGACTTTCCTTCAGCATTTGCTTCAATTCCTTTTCCGGTCAGTGATTTGAAATTTTCCACTTTAGGAATTTCAATTTTTAACTCATTCACTTTTTTAAGTATACCAACAGCAATCGGATGTTCTGAATTTTGTTCCAATGCACTGGCAAGGCGGATTACATCTTCTTTTGTATAAGCAACTGAGATAGTTTCAAATCTGGTAACACCAAAATCTCCTTTCGTTAATGTTCCTGTTTTATCAAATAGGAGAGTAGAGATTTTTCGGGAATTTTCAAAAGCAGTTCGGTTTCGAATGAGTAATCCATTTTGAGCAGAGATTGCTGTTGAGATTGCTACAACCAATGGTATGGCTAGTCCAAGTGCATGAGGACAGGAGATGACCATTACGGTAACCATACGTTCCAAGGCAAAAGCGAATTCGAAACCTAAGGAAAGCCAAACAATCAACGTCGTGAATCCAACCAGTATTGCTATGTAGGTAAGCCATTTTGCGGCGCGGTCTGCTAAGTGTTGAGTTTTTGATTTTGCTTTCTGTGCTTCCTGTACTAAGTGAATGACTTTATTCAAATAACTGTCTTTGCCTATGTGTTGAACTTTTATTTTTACTGAGCTATTCCCATTAAGAGCACCACCGATCACTTGTTTTTCAACTCCCTTTTTTATTGGTTTTGATTCGCCTGTCAACATGGATTCATTGAAGTAGCTTTCTCCTTCTACGATCACACCATCAGCTGGAACTTTTTCTCCCGGTTTAATCAGAATAATATCTTCCGCTTTTAGATCTTCAAGTTTTACATCCATCACATGTTCTCCGTGTACCTTATGCGCTTCAGCCGGTAACATGCTAACCAGAAGTTGCAATGCTTTTGATGCACCGAGTACAGATTTCATTTCTATCCAATGTCCCAACAACATTATATCGATCAGTGTAACCAGTTCCCAAAAGAACATTTTGCCTTGCAGGCCAAAAACTACAGCACTGCTATACACATAAGCTACAGTAATAGCAATAGCTATTAAGGTCATCATACCGGGCGATCCTTTTTTTAATTCATCGAACAATCCTTTTAGAAATGGCCAACCGCAATAGAAAAAAATAATTGAAGAAAGTCCAAACAAGGTCAACATATCTCCACTAAATACCGGATGAAATCCGAAGAATTCCTGAATCATCGGAGACAATAGTATGATTGGTATTGAAAGAGCCATTGATATCCAAAATCGTTTCTTGAAATCATCAATCATCATTTTATGATGGTCGTGTCCCGGTTGACCCATTGGTGCATTCATGTCATGGCCTTGCATAGCATGATGATCGTGTGAGGTTGGATTCTTCTGTTGATGTTGATCATGTTTCATTGAAAAGTAATTTACAGATAGATTCATTGTCTTCAGAACGTGACTTTTATTAAAAGGCTGATTCCTTTTTTTAAAGAAGACATCTATGATTAGTTATTTTAGATTATTTAGCTCAAAAGTCCATGTATACTATATGCTCATTCAATAATTAACCTGAACTATAAGATCATGAGTAAATTTACAAATTATTTTAGCAAAATAGTGAGATTAAGGTTATTCAAAGATGATGAATGACTTAATGAAAGTTAAAAGACTTTGTGGTTCTCTTCTCCTTTCTATTCACCAAAGGATAGCAGGTAGAAGAAAGTAGATTTTAATTATCTTAAAAGCATGAGCGAAAAAAAGTTGAGATTAGAACAGAAGTTTAATTCAATGTGATATTGGATGCAATGAGAATGGAGTGGTGTCAAGTAACTATTTGCTAAAAAACGAATTTGTTTTTAAAAAATATGCAGAGCAATAAGAAGAATGAAAAGCTAATTCAAAAAATTAATTTACACAAAAGGGATAATTAAAAAAAGCAAGCCACTTTACCATTTTTGAAATATATTCCTTAACCTTTACCCCTCAGTAATTCGGGAATTTCAAAACGTAAAGTGACTTACTCTTTTTAATTAAAGCAATGTTTTAATATGAAAGCAATCTAATTCGTTTTTTGATTCCAACCTAATTTGAAAGGAAAAATTGTTGGTGTTGTTATACGCAGTATTTGATCAAATGTAATTTGGAAACTTAGATACTGCATGAAGTTCCAATTCTATTTTTGATTCATTGCTAAACTTGCATATTAAGATTTTTTTGTGTCAAAAGGATGACAATAACAATTTCCTATCTTGCAGCCTTTAAAAGCATTGTGGAAACTATCACAGGAAAAGATATTAAGGTTGCAGCTGAATGGATCAGGAAAGGTGAAGTTGTAGCCATTCCGACCGAAACGGTATACGGTTTAGCAGGGAATGCACTAAACGATGATGCTGTGCATTCAATTTTTCGAGTGAAGAACAGACCGCTTGGAAACCCATTGATTCTCCATCTGTATGATCGTGGACAGTTAAATAATTTTGTAAAATACATCCCGGATATTGCTTATGATTTGATGGATCAATTTACTCCTGGTCCGTTGACAATTCTCTTTCCTAAAAAAGAATCTGTTTCTGATTTAATTACTTC
>JAYSPU010000310.1:0-10512 GCA_043721935.1 Bacteroidota bacterium
ATGAAAAATCAGATTGAATATCAGGAAGGATTTTTACCGGAAAATACTGTCAACAGTAATCTCGATAACTATTTTGTTTTCGGAAAAGGCTGGAGTTATGGAGCAGAATTTTTTCTAAAGAAAACAAAAGGGAAATTCAACGGATGGATTGGCTACACCTTAGCTTGGACGAAAAGAAAATTTCCTGATTTGAATTTGGGTAAAACATTTTTTCCAAAATACGACAGAAGAAACGATGTATCCATCGTGATAACTTATGCACTTGGAAAACGATGGACACTTGGCGCAACCTGGGTGTATGCAACAGGAAATCTGAATACATTTCCTGAACGCTTGTATGTTCTTTCTAACGGTGACATCGTTGAAGACTACGGCGGACAAAGAAATAATTACCGACTACCACCCTATCACCGTTTAGATTTCAGTGCAACTGTAAAAGGAAAGAAGACAGCAAAATTTGAATCGAGCTGGAACTTCAGCATATTCAATGTTTACAATCGTTACAATCCGTACATAATCTATTTCGACAAAACGTATACGGCTGATCAAATCACAATTGAAGCCAAACAAATTTCATTGTTTCCGATTATTCCAAGTGTAACGTTCAACTTTAAATTTTAACGGCCATGAAAACAAGGACAGAAAAAATTAAAAGATACGGTTGGCCAATCATTGCGTCAATGCTAATTTTATTTGGCATTGTTTCATGTGAAAAAAATGTCACTGTTGAAATTCCCCAGAAAGAAGAAGCGATTGTTGTAGAAGGATATATTGAAACAGGAGAATTTCCATACATTATCCTGAGTAAAACACTTCCGTTTTTCGGACAAATAAATACGAACGAAGTTTTTGAAAACCTGATTCCCGGAGCGACGGTTTTCATTAACAATGGAACGCAGATCGATACACTAAGTAGTTTTTCCGGATTCTATTTCTCAACACAAATGAGAGGCGAAGCAGGAAAAACATATAAGTTGACGATTCTTGCAAATGGAAAAACACTGACAGCCGTCACGACTATTCCAAATCCGGTAAAGTTGGATAGTGTCTGGTGGAAAGTAAATGGAACCAGAGATTCACTTGGTTTTGCATGGGCACATTTAAGCGATCCGGATACCATTGGAAATACTTACCGTTGGCTCGCCCAAAGAATCAATCGTTATGCATACGGACCAAATGCAGGAGAGGTAAAAGATTCCATTTTCATTGCACCCATTGGCGGATCTGTCTTTGAAGATAAATTCATCAACGGAAGAAGTTTTGATATCTCTTTTCCAAGAGGCTCTCTAAATTTTTCGGACAAAGCCGACGACAACAATGACGAACGTTTCTATTTCAAACGCGGCGATACAATTGTTGTAAAGTTCAGCGCTATTGACAGAAGTCATTTTCAATTCTGGCGGTCTGAAGAAACACAAGTGGGAAACAATGGAAATCCGTTTGGTTCACCGGCTCCTGTGACAGGAAACATTAACGGCGGACTTGGCATTTGGGGTGGCTACTCTACTACGTTTGATACGATTATTGCAAGATAGATCAGCGGTCTGAAATAATGTTTCGAAGTAGATGTACGTTTATTCAGGGTCAATCTTCATTCTTGTCGGATGATAGTCTTTTAATGGTTTGTACGCCCAAATTATTTTCTGAATAAGTCTGTCAAGTTGCATAAGAGCTTCATGCTTTAAATCTCTTGTCGCTACTTTCAGACAATCGTTCCAGTCTACTGATTTTACTTTGCTGTCAGCTATAACTGCCAGCAAGAAATGTGAGCACGGAATTCCGACGAATGCTTCCACTGAGTCAGGTTGTTGGTATAAATACTTTTCCCGATAGCTTGTAAAATTAATCTTCTGTAATTCGTCATAAATTTTTTGTTTCTCATTTGGAGTTAGTGACAGGCTTATTCTCATTACTGTATCAACTCCATACACTGTTAGCATATTATTCGTGCCGTCATAGTTTGTTCTATGGTCCACTGTCTTTTTCAATCCAAAGCCAAATGAGTAATTAAATGTAAAATCAGTTGGCATTATCTGCGCTTTCGTCAGTTCTGTCACGGAAAAAATAAAACCGAATACTAGGAGTAATTGCTTAATGTTTTTCATTTCGATGAATCAGTTTCAGCTTTTTCGCCGGTGGGTTTTTAAACAGTAAAATGTTAGCAAGCACCAAAGTTTATTTATTGCTCGAATGTTTCTAGTTGCATTGTCCGCCCATAAACGCAATACATAGATTACCAATATATTCATCAGTTTTTCTGTTGTCGCAGAGTGTCAAACCCACCCGAACAAGATTAAAGTTTTATTTGCTCGCCAAGCAAAAAGTCCCGCAAGTCCGATGAGAACTAAATTAACTGTCCATCTAAACGGAGTATAAACTTGCATTCCGAGAATAATTGTTGACAGCACGAGAAACAAACAAAATGTCGCAAGTCGTTTTCGAAGAACACGAAATGGTTTTATTGATATAAGAAAATTGTCCGGCACTTTCGTGTCTCCCGTTATGCCTTTGAAGAATTTATCAATTGTCGGTTGAAGCGAGAAATGAACAAACGAAAGCAATCCCATTAATACAAACAAAATAATTGTCTTAGCTAATACAATGTAATTTGTCCATAATGCGTGAATACCAAAGTGTCCGTAAATAAGTAAAAGAACACCCGAAATAAAAACGGATAATTGGAATACATAACAACGAACCGCACCGTGCCGGATAATATTTTCCATATAACTGTCTGTCCCGAAGTTGAACGTTGAACCCATCAAAGCCCGTTCATTTACAACTATAAGATTGAAAAGCGGAATGGACATAAAAACAAAACTGATAATGTGCCACAACTTTAGAATTTGATAGAGGTTGTCCATAGAAATATTTTTTTAAAAAGTTAAAATCTTATCTGCTTCTTTAATCATTTCATAAAGGTCGTTCATCGTTGAGAGTGGGCAAAGTTCAGTCCCGTTTGAATTACGAATTTTTAAACAAGTCCCGCAAGCAAGAATTTGTCCTCCGGCAGAAACATAACTTTCCATTTGTTTTCTTATGTCAAACTTGTCTGTCCCGATATTTTCCGCTTCAACTCCTTTGCCTAAAAGAAAAACTTTTACAGTATCCATTTTTGTTAAGGAAAAGTTTGCAAGGCGGAAAGCGTTCCAAGATGTTTCGCTGTCGTCTGTTGAGATTACTATAGCTATTTTCATTTGTCAAAATTAGTCAGTTTTATGTTTGCACTGTCATTTCTTAAGTTTGCTGGTAACTTACTGGTTAACGCTTGTTTCCTCCGGCTTATGCATCAACCTCCATTTAATCAACAGGTCCTTGAACGTATTAAACTCTTGTCGGTAAAATAAACCCAAACCTTGTGTGTAAGGTGATTGAGAGTAGTTGATAATATTATCAGCATTGGAACGATTAAATCCTTTTAATCTGAAACGTCCTTCTTCGTTCAATTTCCATTCAGCATAAAAGTCTCCGACTACATTACTATTCGCTGCTGTCAGACTATTTAAATAACCAACATTCCCTTCTACTGTCAATCGGTCTTTAAACAATGATTTGGAAAACATCAACTGAATTTCTTCATTGCTGTATGTGTCTCTTGCACGATAATTAAATCCAATATTAACATCTTTACTTAACTGTCCCAGCCAATTACTCACCTGATTACTCAACAACTCACTTGCGCTTGCTCCGGCTCCTGCTCCGGCATCCAATCGGCCGACCTGTCCTGCTGCATTCGGCGGAACAAACTGATTAAGTACTAGCAGTCCGAACATTTGTTTATCAATTTCCTGCTCGTTATTCAACAATGTTTTCACCACACCTTGTGCTGTCGGATCCAATCCACGTACATTAATTTCATACGTAATAGTTGGATTCATCAATTTATTCGAAAGAAACAAACGGCATTCAACAGGCAATCTTCGTTTGTAACTGGAATCAGGTAAGACATTGTAGAGTGAAGAAGTATACACTACATACACTGCTGAAATATCTACAGTCGCTTCATACGGATCTCCAGCCCAGGTAATTTTTCCGCCGGGTTCAATGGTAAATTTCTTGTTGATCAGATTCTGAAGTGTGAATAAATAATCTCCGCGATCGATGCTGTAATTTCCATACATGTTAAATGCACCGGCTGTATTGATGTCCAGTCGTAAACTACCGTTTCCACGACCGGAGATAACGTCACCGATTTTCTCATCGAAAATAATGTTGATGAGGGCATTCGTATTCATGTACAAATTCATGTTCAGTTTGATACCGCTCAGGTTGACGGTATTTCTTTTTATTACTGAGGAGGTATCCTTCCGTCTGTCTATGAAAGTGACAAAATCGCTCTGACTGATTTCCGAAGCTGTATTCAATGGAATATTTAACACGGTATTCTTTTCCGGAGAAAGTGTGATATCCATGTTCATGCTTTCCAGTGGTCCGTAAAAATGTGCATTACCGGTCGCATTGGCTAAACCGTAGTACAGATTATTATCCTTAAGAGTAGTATTCAATACCTGAAAATGATCTGCATTCAGATTCACATCAAAATTAAAATTCCGGAAATAGTTGTGATACACTTTTCCATTTGCAATGGCTTCATTGTTATTGACGTCAGTGAGAGTTAAGTTTTTTACTTCCAGTTCATTTTCTTTGACCCGAACCTGAGTCGTGAAACTATATCGGGTGTTCAGATAATTAATGATCAAACTGGTTTTAGCCAAATCGACGGTTCCATTGAATACCGGTTTATTCGCAGTTCCGGTCAGTTGCAGGTCTGACGATACTTTTCCGTGAATATCTGATACAATATCGTCGATGTATCGCTCCAGTGTATGCAGGTAAAAATTATTCAATCTGACACGCATATCCAGATTGTTTTCTTTTCTGGTCAGATAATAATTTCCATTTACCTCAAGTATTTTCGCTGTCCCTTTAATGATGGATAGATTTGTTCCGATCACTTCTCCTTCACTATCGTATTTCGAAAGTATCTTTGCATTACCAAGTGTATCGTCATTAAAAGTAAAATCACGAATACCCAGGTCAGATTCAATTTCAAATTTCTTGTAAACATCCTTTAAAGCAACGTCACCTGAAATTCGTCCGCCTACTTTTGAACCACTTCCTTTGATGGCCGGATTCAAATTGTTCAATTCAAAATTATCGAAATGTAATTTCATTAACTCAGTAGATGAATTACTGATTTTTCCATCGAGCGATAATTGTTGTCCGGTTTTCTCGAACACAAGATTATTAAAAGCAATTCCTGTTGAATCGAAAGCGAGTTGATTTTGACTTCTTAATTTCCACTGCTCATTATTGATGACAATAAATGAACTATCGATTGAAAACGAGTAATTTGTTGCAGATAAAAAATTAGCCTTCCCGGCCAGGTGAGCGCGATTCGGAAACGTATCCTCGTCTGCCAAACGAATTACAAAATCCACAATATCCGCTTTTGCTTTTGCATGAACTTGTGGTTGTTCAATCAGAATAGTTTCATCATTCATTAAACGTGATGTCAACAAATCCAACTGCAATACATTTTCACCTGCTTTAACAGTTACATTGATATCATTCAATGTAAAAGTTTTATATGAAATGTATGGACTGTTCAGATTTAAAGATAGGTTATTTTCTCTTTTATTAAATCGTCCGTTTAACCGGGATTGAGCAGAAAATTTCCATGAGGGAAGGAATAATTCACTGACGAGATCCATGTTTTTTATCCGTACATCAAAAGTGAAATTCTGCCTTCCGATGAATTCTTTTTTCGGAAGAATGACAGACGGCAAATAACGAGGTAGAATTTCTTTAAATGCATCGGGCAAGGTGGCAAATTCAAAATCACCTTCGAAATCAGCATCGAGAATATCCGACTGCACATTGATAGAACGATTACTGCCACCTTTTGCCGATTGAATTTCTATTGAATTCAAATGATACAATTTTTTTCCGCTTAAAAAATTGGTGTTTTCAACCTGAATATTTCCCACCATGTTATCCGGTTTGTTACCGATAAAATGTGTGCTGATTGTCGTCTGCAAAGATATTTCCTCATTCAATTTAAAAAGATTCAACGTACCAAGATGCGCCTTCTTGATATCAGCGATGAAATTAAATTCGGGTAATTCATTTCTGTAGTCAATCGTTCCACGGAAATCCAGCATGGCATTTTCATCATCTACTACAAAAGATCCATTAAATAGTCTTTTCGCAAATTGTCCGTCCAATGTGATATTCTTATAGGCATAATTCCTGAATTCCAGTATTTCAACTTTACCTTTTAATTCTGCATTGATGTCTTTTAATTTCAATCCTGTTCCTTTCACATCAGCACTGAATGTCACCCGGCCTAAATCTTTTACGTCTGTTATCATTCCTACATTAAATGCATTGGCAGAAATATGTCCTTTATAGGCAGAATACTTTGCTGTGTTTTTCAGGTTTAAGTCGGACGAAATAGAACCGATGTCAGTTTTAAAATTTCCATAAGCAACAAAATCGGAAGCAAAGCCTGTAAACTTTCCGGAAAATTTCACGGTTCCTAAGTTGGTCAGATTGTCGGGAACTTCAACGTGAGTATTAGTATCAAACGGTGGCAATGGAATCCACTCAATGTCTTTCTTATCCGTCCGCACTTCGTCGGCTAAAATATCCATGTAGGTGTCGTCCCAGGACGGCAATCCGAACATGGAAACATTACCTCTGAAAAACGAATGTTCTCCCCATGACAACGTTACATTTTTTCCCTTGAATCGATTCACCGTTCCTTTAAATGATCCATCAACCTGAACAGTTTTATCCATGCCTTTTAACTCAGGCGCAAAAAAAGCGACGTCAGTAAAGGATAGATTACTCCGACGAAATGAAACAGCCCAGTGTATGTTATGAGTAAACTCATCAAAGTCGGCCAGACTATCGTAGGTAAATGTCAAATCTCCATTCAGATTTGTATGGTCGGTTCTTATCACCAGATTTTTCAACCGGATTTCATCGTTGGAGATTTTTGCCTGCGAAGCAATTTCGAATACCTTAAATCCGCTTTGGTCGGAAAAAGAAAGATGATCAATTCCAATAAATATTGAATCGTTGATCATCGTATAATTTGAAAAACTTCCGTTAATGTTCCGGATATTCAGATTTGAAAAATCAACACCGTATACAAGTGCTGTGTCATCTTCAATACGTCTTGAAAAATGCATGTTGACAAGTTCCAGACTTTTCAGATTGATCTTCCATGGTGCATTTGAAGTTGTAGTTGTATCTTCTGAAGAAAAATACTCCGTTAAAAAATGAAGGTTGTCATGTTCTTCCTTCGAATACCGGTTCAGGTTAAAGTCTCCGTTTTTTAACACGACCTTATCGATGTTCAGCATTCGGTTTTTAGTAGACAAATTTGAAATGTTCACTTCAAATCTATCGGTATAGATAAGCGTATCTCCATGTTGATCTTCTATATAAAGTTTTTCAAGAACGACACTTCTGACAAAATGAATACTAACCCTTTCAATCGTTACTTTTGTCTGAAGTTCAGTCGACATATAGGCGGTCAATCGTTGCGCCAGCCATGTCTGAACCGTTTCGGTCTGAACAGCAACAAAAAAAAGTCCGAGCAATAAAATAACAATGCCCAGAAACCAAAGGATGAACCGTCCTGCTTTTTTGATAATTTTGAATTTTTAAAGAAGCCCGCAACAGTCAACTTTCATACCATATGGATAAGGTATATATACTTGGAATTGAGTCGTCCTGCGATGAGACCGCTGCATCTGTGTTAGCAGATACAACTGTTTTGTCGAATGTCATTGCGGATCAATCCACCATCCATCGTTTTTACGGAGGTGTAATACCCGAACTTGCATCCAGGGCTCATCAACAGAAGATAATTCCTGTTGTTGAAGAAGCTCTTTTCAACGCAAATATAAAGAAAAACGATCTTCATGCAGTGGCTTTTACAAGTGGTCCCGGATTAATGGGCGCTTTATTGGTCGGAGTGTCATTTGCCAAGGCATTTGCACTCGGATTAAAGATCCCGCTTCTCAATGTTAATCACATGCAGGGCCATGTGCTGGCTCATTTCATCCAAAAGCCGGGAGAAAATAAAAAAGTTCCTTCCTTTCCATTTCTCTGTCTGACTGTTTCGGGTGGTCATACTCAAATTGTTCAGGTGAACAATCCGTTAGACATGACAATCCTGGGAGAAACCATTGATGATGCTGCCGGTGAAGCCTTTGATAAAGCAGCGAAAACACTCGGACTTCCATATCCCGGCGGTCCATTGATTGATCAATATGCGGAAAGCGGGAACCCGGATCGGTTTCCTTTTCCAAAGCCACAGGTTACAGGATTAAATTTTAGTTTCAGCGGACTCAAGACATCTTTCTTATATTTCATTCAAAAGGAAGTGGCGAATAATCCGGACTTCATTCAGCAAAACCTCAACGACATTTGTGCTTCAATTCGAAAATCGATTGTCATGATTTTAATGGATAAACTTGGAAAGGCAATTGTACAAACAGGCATCCATCAGTTGGCCATTGCAGGCGGTGTTAGCGCAAACAAAGAGTTACGTCGGAGATTGGAAACATTCAGACAAAAAGAATGCGAAGTATTTATTCCACCATTCGAATATTGTACAGACAATGCAGCGATGATTGGAATAACCGGTTATTATAAATATCAGGTAAAGGATTTCGCTTCGCAAAATATCGTTCCGGTTCCGAATCTACATCTTGGAAATTCATAAATTCTCTAAAACTATTTTCATGTTCAGACTCCCTGCTTGTTGCTTCCTTCTGATTGCTTTTTTTTCTTGCTCTCATCCGCAAACCGAAACCATTTCAGATAAGACTACTGATCTTCAGGATACAAACGAAATCGTTCGTCAATTTATATACGGCCTTTGGAGTCTGGACTCCGGGAACCTTTTGACCAATGAAGGATTTCTGTTCGGTGCTGATGGACGGCTTGATTTTATTGCTAGCGAATTCTCCGGAACATGGGAATTAACTGCAAGTGATACGATGTTGATTAAATGGGCCGATTATAACACTGAAAAAATAACGACTTACAAGATTGATTCACTTTCAGACAGCAGAATGATTCTGACTGATGGTAAAAAAAATCTCCTTCTCAGAAGAGTTCCATTTGGAGTTAATCAGACAGAAACCGTTCTGAACGGATTTGCCGGAACGCTTACAACCGGTCAGACAAAAGATTATGAAATCAATTTACCATCAGTTAAAAAAATCAGAATCAGATTAAAATCTGAGAATGTAAAAGTGGGGTTTACCATGTTCGATGAAGAAAAAGAAATAGCAACTAACATTCAGGATTGGACAGGCATTGTTATTCGGGGAGGGAAATACAAAGTGTCCGTTATCCTGCCTCGTGAAAAAATTTCTGAATCAGTTGATTTTGATCTGAAGGTAATTGCCTATTAAATACTGATGATCAAGTCGTTCCAACACTTTCATCGTATTTCAATTTGGTCGGTCAATAAACCTGAAAAGCAATCCTTTTCAATCAACTTTTTTTAATAAATTCGCGCCCTGCGATTTAAATTCAAATCGAGCACTGAACGACAAAATGACGCCTGAAGAAATCAATAAAGTATTAGAGATTCCATCGTGGGATACCTACTCTGCTGTTAAATCAGAAGAAGCTGCATTCATCTACGATTTTCTGAAGGAAAAAAAATTGACCAAAACACTTGAGATCGGTTTTGCATTTGCAAAATCTGCTTCTCATATTATTGCAGCTACCAATTCTCATCACATTGCTTGTGATCCGTTTCAGGATCATTACAAAGCAATGGGATTGAGGAATATTGAAAAGCTCGGATTGAAAGACAAGTTGGAATTCATCCCGGATTTTTCTCACAATGTTTTGCCGGCTTTTGTAAAAGAAAAAAGAAAATTCGATTTTATATTCATTGACGGCGATCATAAGTTTGACGGCATATTAGTCGATTTCTATTACGCAGATCTTTTGTTGAATGCAAATGGTTATGTGTTACTTCACGATACGTGGATGCGCAGTACACGCCTGGTGGAAAAATTTATCAAGACCAATCGTACCGATTACAAATTTGTAAAAACCTCATTACGGAATTTTTCTTTGTTCCGGAAAGTCGGGACAGACGACAGAAACGGTATGTTCTTCAGAGAGTTTTATACACCACGTTCTCTTTTCGTTCACAACATGATTATGTGGATGACCAATGGAAAGACCGGTCCGGTGAAGAAATTACTTTTCAAAATCAAAGACGCAGTTAAATAGCCATTAATCGGTTTCTATTCGATTTAGAACTGCCTGAATTTCATCTTCGGATTTCGTATTTGTTTTAGTATTTTGCAATATGAATATAATATGTTGCAGAATAAAAAGGATTGCATTTTTTCTCCTTTGCATATCAATCCCTTCGTCATCTAGTTTCGGACAGGAAATCAACATTTCAAATGGAAATGTTTTTGACGGTGAACCTTTTCTTGCACAAAATCATGTCAATCCTCA
>JAYSPU010000311.1:0-1815 GCA_043721935.1 Bacteroidota bacterium
CCTCTCCCCCCGCTTCGACGGACATCCGTCCGTTGCAATAAAAGTACGAAAGATTCAATCTTTTACAAAACCGGTATGTACCGCCGCGGACATTCGTCCGCAATTAAAGTCTTAGCGCTTTTCCTAAGCTTGAAAGTTTGTAAAGTATAATCACCGCTTCGACGGAAGTTCGTCCGTTGCATTAAAAGTACGAAAGATTCAATCTTTTACAAATCAGAAATCTCAGTTCCTGACTTTTCAATTTGACTCTTATTTTGTTGGCGGACGGGACTTAGCCAATAGCTTATTTATACTATTGACATTCAATATATAATATCTGATAATTCCGAATTTCAAGTTCAAAATAAAAATTTTAAATTGATATTATTTAGCAATATTGTTGGTTGAAATTAGTAACCCCGTTGCGCAATTGTCTGCACAGTAATGTTTCAGTGTTTTACCTTTACTTATCGTTAAAAAAAATGACAGGAGCTATTATATCTCAATTTTATTGGAAGGATGCGAATAATCAGTATAACCGGTATCTTATCGGAGGATCATTTTTTTTCATCGAACCTGATTTAGGCATAACCACTTTTAGCAACCTGGCAATGGCAAGAAGTCGAAACGATATGGTTTATGCAGAAGATTATTTCTATTTCGATACCACGCTGCCTCTTTTCAAATCCTCAATTCGTGAAGGAAAAGGTAAACAATGTATTCGTTTGGATCGTGAATGGTTAAAGGAATTTCCCGATACGAATATCACGCTGATTAAATTTCCATTTCCTGTTAGTTCAGAATGTTTTACTAACAACGGAAATTCTCCGAATAAAGGGCAACTCGTCATTTGCGAGGGATACGGTGAAGCGGATTACATTTCTGTTCAGGATGATCCCGAGTCCATTGACTTTATTCGAGTTGATGATAATCAGATTCGAAAGTTTAAATTATTCCGGCAAATGGCAAATATCCAATCAATCGAGCAGGAACCAATATATTCTGATACTTTAAGTATTGATAACCTTGATGTAATTTATACCGATATGCATTTTAATCATTCAATGTCTGGAGGACCTATATTGGATTCAAAGGGTAAAGAAGTACTAGGCGTTTTATCACATGAGCCTGATGATCCATTTTCTTCAGATAAATTTAGGGGAATAAAATTGAATTGGTTTTGACAATAAACTCTTAAGAATTTGTGAACTTCCCCATTATATAAAAGTGAATCCAATACCGCTGTAAAGCATTTACAATCGTTCACCTTCTACCCGCTGTTAAGCATTTACAATCCTTCACTTTCTACCCGCGGATTTTCAATCTGCAGTTAATAGCTTTTACCCTCCCAAATTTACAATTCAACTGTAAGTACCATGAGACGAGTTAATACCAACATTACATCAATCATACTGCACTCTATAAAACCCCGGCATGCCAACAGTCATAACAGGTGGCGTTAGACAACTTACATTCAACAATGCTTCCAACCCATACTAATTTCGCGCAGAGCTGAATAAATAATCCTGCTCGCGAGCAAAGAATTTCTCAACGACAGGGATTCTGTGTATGTAGTTTATTTTTTGTCGTGTCACTTTTTCTTTATACACTTCATTGGCTTGATTGCCCTCCTGTCAAAACTTAAAGTTTTTTGTTTTATTATTCTTCTCACCTGCATACGAAAAGCAATTCAGCATTCACTCTCGTCTACTTTCCGATTCATTTTGAATTTGCCGTATTAAAACTTTGGACGAATGCTGTAATGAATACAGACTTCTATTTTGTCTTTGGGTAAGTAAGCGACTGAAAAGCTTTGAAGTGCGGATTGAAAATCCG
>JAYSPU010000312.1:0-3709 GCA_043721935.1 Bacteroidota bacterium
TGTTGACAATTGGCGTCCTTTAGGACCGTTTGGTTTACCATCTACTTCCAGAACGGATAGATCAACCGGCAACGGACAAATGAACAGGCTTTGTTTTGATCCGGCTGATCAGCATACTCTATATGCTTCTTCAGGTGTACTGGGAGGTTTATGGAAGGGAATTGAAGGTAATAATACCTTTAATTGGACTCCGCAAAGCGACGATGTAGTTCCAAACCTTGGATGCGGAGATATTTCCATTTACTATAAAAATGGAAATCAGTATCGTTTTATTTCTTTAGGAACATCAAAGAAATTTTATCCTCAACTTGGTTTTGGAATTTACAGGTCAGTAAATGGACAACGATTTAGACCATACAACGTAGGTTTATTAAGTTCGGCTTCCCCTTATCTGACCATTCCAAGAATTTTAGTAAGTCCGTACAATCCGGATATATTATATGCTGCGACTTCACAAGGGTTATTCCGCACGACTGACGCTACAACGAGTTGTACATGGAATAATGTTTTAACCCGTGTTACACCAAATGAACAATTCAGAGGAATTGCATTTCACCCTACCAATCCTATGATTGTTTACACTTCAGGTAAAGATATTTACCAAAGTATAGATGGAGGGAATACGTGGGGGTCAATTTTAACTAATTCATCGTTTTATTCTATGTTACTTTTACCGAACGAACAAATAACATGTATAAATATCAATACTACTTCCCAAGCATCGTTTCAAGATGAGTTGTTCGCAAATGTAGTAACTGAAATTTTAGTAAATAATCAAGTTACATCAACTAAACAGCGAATAATTAAATTTAATGGAACTAGTTGGGTCGCTCTTGGTGTAATAACCAATGGTAACGGAGCATATTACGACCGCATTGCAATTGAAGTTTCTCCTACGGATCATAATATAATTTTTGCTTCCGGCGATCAGATAAGCAGGAGTAATTTTTCTTCAGGAAATTTTATCTGGACAGTTATCGGAAGTTATAACGGCGATTTACATGCAGATGTTCACGATTTAAAATTGGATGCAACGGGGAGACTTTTTGCAGCATGTGACGGAGGAATTTATATTTGCGATGATCCCTATATTGCTGATCCGGTATTTAGAGATATAAGTGACGGTTTACAGGTTGGAACTATTTATGGTATGGGTGCTTCTCCGACAGATGAAAATGTGATTATCGTTGGCGAGCAGGACTGTGGAGATAATTTTACTTTAACCGCAAATCAATCACAGATTAATTGGATTAGGACTATTCCAAACAGTAGTCCTTATTGGGAGGGAGATGGAGCTCAGTGTCTTATTGATAATATTAATCCTTCGATAATGTATGGTAATAGCTTATATGAACGAAATAAATTTATGAAAACTACTGATGCATTTCAAAATATCTCTGTTGTTCCGGCATATGGTGGTTCTTGGACAGGTTCAACCGGAATCACTAATTATTTTCATCATGAAATTGGTTATCATGATAATAATCTTTACAGTGTGATTAATAATATTGGATCGTATTATAACGGAAATTGGCATAGAAAATCAATATTTGAATCTGATTTTAGTTCTACTTTTTGCCATGGAGATATCAGATTATTTGGCATTACCTTCGCTCCTTCAAATGAAAACTATTTATATGCTGCCGCTTATCAATTACCTGATGTAAACGTTGGTTGTGTGAATTTGATAAGCAAAATATTTAAGAGCACAACTGCAGGCGGTGAAAATCGTTTATCAACCTGTTTTGATGGTTCAGTTGGAACTTGCTGGATTGATATCACACCTCCCAGTTTAATTACTCCTGTTGTCGATCTTGCTGTCTCATTCAGAAATGAAGATCATTTGTATGCTTGTTGTTCTGGCTATACAAATGCACAAAAAGTATTTGAGAGCCAAGATGGTGGAATGACCTGGAATAATATTACAACCAATTTTCCAAATGTTTCAGCAAATTGCATAGTTTATGAATACGGATCAGATGATCAGATATATGTTGGAACAGATCAAGGCGTATATTATACGAACCGTAAATTGATGCAAAACAATACGGGATGGTTACCATACTTTGATAACGTTTTTCCTTATTGCTCAGTACAGGACTTAATAATAAATTATAAGATTAATAGAATTCGTGCTGCTACTTATGGCCGTGGAGTTTGGGAAAGTCCTTTAGCTTGCCCGTTAGATTTGAACTTATCTTTATCGAATACAGTAAATACTTCCAAATTTGAAGAAGCTGAAATTAATATTACCTCTGACGAAATAATATTGTCAGGCGATGTTAAATATCGAGCCGGATTATCGATCGACTTAAACACAGGTTTTGAGGTTACGGCTTCAACCAATAGTGCTTTTATTGGGTTTATTCATGGATGCAATTCATCTGGAAATAGTTTTCGAATAAAAAACAATTCAAATCAAATTCAATCAGATTTAGAGAGTGATACGAATGAACAGTTGTTTGTATTTGGTCCAAATCCTACGAATTCGGTTTGCAGAATATATTCAAAATCTGAGACTCCAATGAATAAAATTATTTTATATGATTTATTGGGAAATATTGTATTTGAATCCTCAAATATTGTAGATTTTAAATATGAATTTGAAGTTAGTAACATTAACCCTGGTATATACCTTATGAATGTTAAAAATTCAGAACAATTATTTATTGTAAAGCTTGTAATCCAATAGTGCTGCTCAACGTTTTTTTTTCTATACTCACTGTCAGCATGAGAAAAATGGTTCGCAGAAAAATAAGGACAACAATAAAGAATTGAATGCAGGCTCTACTCTCAGTGCACCACCAACTCAAGAGCCTCTCAATAAAGGAACCATAAACATAGATGCAACCATTGTGGAGCAGGATATTCAATATCCAACAGACCTTGGAATACTAAACGAATCGAGAGAGATCCCGGAAGAAATTATTGATATCATTTGTTTAAAAACCAATCAAGAAAAGCCACGAACCTATAGAATAACAGCACGCAAGAATTACCTGAATGTAGCCAAGAAAAAACGAAGAACGCATAAAGAAATACGCAAGGCTATTGGGAAACAATTGAATTATGTTTACAGAGATTTGAAGTACATAGATTCTTTATTGTTAAAATACGAGAACCTTAAAGATATTTTCACTAGACATGAATTAAAATATCTGCAAGTGGTTAACCAAGTGTATAGTCAACAACGAGAAATGCATACAACTAAAACACATAGCATCCCAAACCGCATTGTGTCTATCAATCAACCTCAGGTGCGACCCATGGTGAGAGGCAAAGCGGGTTCAGATGTAGAGTTTGGTTCAAAGATTGGCGTTTGTGTACATGATGGGCTAACTTATCTGGGTCAATTGAGTTGGGACAGTTACAATGAAACCGGAGAATTATAAACAAGTGCGGAGAATTATAAAAAGCGAAATGGATATTATCCGGCTAAAATAAATGCAGACCAGATCTACATCACCCGTATCAATCGCAACTGGTGTAAAGAAAAAAACATCCAGCTAAATGGCAAACCTTTGGGACGACCAACAGCACAGACCAAAGAAAGAATTAAAGAGTTAAAGCAAGCGGTAGGAGAACGAAACTGTGTAGAAGGAAAATTTGGACAAGCAAAACGATTGTACGGAATGGGAAACATACACGCAAAGTTACAAGCGACCAGCGAATCGATGATCGGAGCCATCGTTGTTGTACTCAACCTGAT
>JAYSPU010000313.1:0-3424 GCA_043721935.1 Bacteroidota bacterium
AAACATCTGTTCAGGATGTGTATGTGCACCACCGACAGGTTCTCTTATGATACCATCGATGAGTTTTTGCTTTAGCATATCTTCAGCTGTAAGTTTTAAAACTTCAGCAGCTTTCTCTTTGAAATCCCAACTGCGCCAAAGGATGGACGAGCAGGATTCAGGAGAGATAACAGAGTACCAGGTGTTTTCCAACATTAGAACCCTATCACCAATTCCGATTCCGAGCGCACCGCCGGAAGCACCTTCACCAATGATGATGCACACAATGGGAACTTTCAAGCGAGCCATTTCAAACAGATTTCGAGCAATGGCTTCACCTTGTCCGCGTTCTTCTGCTTCTAAACCGGGAAAGGCACCGGGAGTATCAATCAGGGTGACAACAGGAATATTGAACTTTTCAGCCAACTTCATTAAGCGAAGTGCTTTTCTATATCCTTCCGGATTTGCCATTCCAAAATTCCGGAATTGACGTTGCTTTGTTGTCGTACCTTTTTGTTGTCCGATGAACATGACGGACTTTCCATCGATAGAACCAATTCCTCCGACAATGGCTTTATCATCCCGTACTGTACGATCACCGAATAGTTCTATAAAATTTTTCTCCGTTAACGCTGCTATGTATGCATTCGTATACGGTCTGTCAGGATGCCTGGACAATTGCACACGCTGCCACGGAGACAGTTTAGCATACAAACTCTTCCGTGTATCTTCTAATTTCAATTCAAGTTGACGCACAGCAACGGTAACGTCTACCTTACTTTTTTCACCAATTTGTTTTTGCTTTTCGATCTGGTCGATCAGGTCAGCAATTGGTTTTTCAAAGTCAAGATAATTCATGTTCCTGAGATATTTGGAACTGGTTAAATATAGTTCCTGTTCATTTGAGACGCAATATAGATGAAAATCCTGATTGTTATTACCGCGAGTATTCTGCTTTTATCGCCATTACTGAGTCAGTAAATGTAAACGTAGCTTGTGGAATGAATGAAGAGTTCAGCAAGACGACGTTATGTCCTGATGCACAGTATATTTCTTCGGTTAATTCATTCTGTTCTACTTCGTAAACAGGTCCTGGAAAAACCGGAAAAGCTGAATAGGAACTAAGATCTACTTGCATCAAACCCTGATCAGTTGCCAATAGTACACGATGATTTGTGGTAAGAATTGCATCGAATAACACAGACGTTCCAAAATCTTTGAATTGATTGTAAATATTCGAATTGATAAAATAGAAGTAACCAATGAACCGGCCATTTTTTTCGCCGAAGATTAAACAAGAATCGTCTGATAGCGTCAGTAATTTCCTGACATTAAAATCAATATCTTTTTGTTGTCGCGGTACACCTGACGGATAAAAGAAGACATTGAGTTTTCTGTCGAGAGAACCATTGTAAACGACATCAGTCAAAACATGGTTTCCCATCTTAACAACCTGATGCGGAACAAAGAACAGGTTTTCAACGGTAGTATAAGTTTGAGAAGGAATCCAATTGTATGCTTTGACGGCACCGTCGAATCGTGTGACGTAGAAGTTGTTATCAATGATTTCACCCGCTGCAAAGCTGTTTCCTGAAGCAGTATTATAAGGCAGAAGCGTTGCTTTAAGTGTATTGTCTTCAAGATCAAAGACATTTATTCCGCCGGTTCGATATCCACTTGTAAAAAGAATGTGATTAGCAGAAGAAATTCCTGCACCGGAAAAATCGCCTTGAAAAATTCCAACGATTGATGAACCGACACTGTCAAGTTTGTTGACCTTCAAGTCGAAACCGTTTCCGGTAATGCAATAAATACTTTTTGTGATGCGAGGTAAATTGTTCAGTGTCAGAAGAACGGATTGATGAGTTGAAGTTTTTCCATCAGTTGCAATGACATCTAAAGAATAGGAGTCACTAAATGGAATTGAAAAGTTTAGCGGATACCAAAGATTGAGTGAATACGATTTAACAGCAGGATAGAAGTTCAACGATGGTCCGATTGCAACGCCCGATAGACTTTTGATGTTCACTTCAATCCGTTGAACTAGTTGAAGCGAATTAATTTCTCCGTTGATGAATACTGAATCACCAATTGTAAAAGAAAGTCCGTTTACAGGCGAAAGTAGACGTATCGTAAGTTGTGAAGGTTCGTCCTTTTTACAGGAATTGAAAAATACCGAAAAGGCAAAGAGCAAGACCAGAAAATTGCCGGTAAAAGATCGTTTTGAAAAATTATTTATTTTCATTTTTTACCTCACTTTCAAAGGTATTAAAGTTATTAACAAGATAGGTCAGACGTACTGATTTATTTAGCTTCGCATCCCTTAATCACCGGTGGAAAAGTATTTTTTTCTCCTCCCATTTTTAAACCTCTATTCATTATATTTAATCATGTCTGAACCAGAAGATAAGCAATTTGCTGAAACGGTTTCGCGCAAGCGAAATGCACAGAAGTCTGGCTTTACAACATTTCAGACCCAGCAATACGGAAAGCTTCCACCACAAGCATTGGATCTGGAAGAGGCAACCCTTGGAGCATTGATGCTGGAAAAAGATGCTTTAACAAAAGTCATTGACATCCTTCATCCTGAATCTTTTTACAAAGATTCTCATCAGCTTATTTTTAAAGCCATCCACCGACTGTTTCACAATTCGGAGCCAATCGATATCCTTACTGTAACGAATGAATTAAAGAAAAGCGGAGAACTTGATATTGTCGGCGGACCATTTGCCATTACTCAACTGACTAATCGTGTTGCATCAGCAGCGAATATTGAATTCCATTCCCGTATCATTTTACAAAAACACATTCAGCGTGAATTGATTCGGATTTCATCTGAAACAATTCGGGATGCTTATGAAGATACCTCTGATGTATTTGCCATGCTTGATCGTGCAGAAAAAAATCTGTTCGAAGTAGCCCAGGGAAATATCCGCAGGAATTTTCAGGAGATGAGTCAGATGGTAAGTGAAGCATATAAAAACATTGAAGCGGCGCGTTTACATGGAACCGGAATTACCGGAGTTCAAAGTGGATTCACTCAACTCGATCGCATAACATCAGGATGGCAAAAAAGTGATTTGATAGTATTAGCTGCAAGACCCGGAATGGGAAAGACAGCCTTTGTACTTTCACTGGCAAGAAATGCAGCCATTGGTTTCAACAGACCGGTAGCGATATTTTCACTGGAGATGTCATCGGTACAATTGGTACAACGGATGATTTCCTCTGAAACAGGAATCCCATCAGATAAATTAAGAAAAGGAACACTGGATAATGTAGAGTGGCAAAAGCTTTCCGGTATGACAGGAAAACTTTCAAGCGCTCCTGTTTATATTGACGATACACCATCGTTATCTGTTTTTGATTTACGATCAAAATGCAGACGATTAAAACAAATGCACAACATTGAAATGATCGTCATTGATTATTTACAGTTGATGCG
>JAYSPU010000314.1:0-4154 GCA_043721935.1 Bacteroidota bacterium
GGCTATGTAAAAATTTTACGTGACCTAACTGAAAGAAAACAATCTGAAGACGCCATTAAAAAATATGTAAAAGAACTGGAAGAACT
This sequence comes from Bacteroidota bacterium, assembly GCA_043721935.1. Lineage (GTDB taxonomy): Bacteria > Bacteroidota > Bacteroidia > AKYH767-A > 2013-40CM-41-45 > JADKIH01. Next base: position 87 of record JAYSPU010000314.1, read on the forward strand.
TAATACACATAAAGAAAGCGTTCTGGCAATCCTTTCACACGATTTAAGAAGCCCTCTTTCATCTATTATAGGGACAGCAAAATATTTAAAAGAAAATTTTCAAAAATCGAAAGCAGTAAAAAGATAAATCAATCTGACTCTTTTGAAGAATGTTTCTGATTAGCCATCAAAAGCTTCATATCCCATTCCAGTTTTTTAGTGAATGGATGACGGCGCACTTCACAATTTGAAATGGAACAAATGCTGCACGATTCAGGAGTACACGGATCGGTATGAATAAAAAACTCTACCCTGTTTTTGAAATGATGATTTACCAGCTTCTCTAATGCCTTTACTTCATCATGAGACGTTTGTAACTGATCGTACCACGGTAAGGTAAGATGAGTATCGATGTGTAAAGAAGCACCGTAACGAGCAACTCGCAAATTGTGAATGTCAATCCATTTTTCTCTTCTTTCTTTATTCAATACTTCAATCACTTTTTCAATCAAATCAAAATCGGTTTCATCCATTAGTCCGGCCGTTGAATTTCGTAATAAACGATAACCAACTACTAGAATATAAATACCTAAACCAATCGTTAAAAAGATATCAATCTTATACTCACCGGTCAACAAGATAACAATCAGACCCAATATTAGAACGACTGATGAATATGTGTCTGCTATTAAATGCTGGCCATCTGCAATCAATGTATTTGAATGAAATAATTTTCCTTTTTGAATAAGGTAACGACCCATTAAGAAATTCAAAATTGCAGTTCCACCAATTAGATATACACCCAGATTAAGTTGATGAATTTCCGGAGGATCAACGAATAAAAACAATGCTTTGAAAATCATTCCGCAACCCGCCAGGAAAATTAAAGCACCTTCAAATCCAACAGCAAAAAACTCAACCTTTCCGTGTCCGTACGGATGATTGGTGTCACGTGGTCGCTCCGCATACAAGAGTGAAAACAAACCGAATCCGGCCGCAACTATGTTAATGATAGACTCGAGCGCATCCGTGAGAATAGCATTTGAATGCGTGAAACTCCATGCAAGAAATTTAACAAGCGTCAGGACCAAGCCAATGATGAGCACATTCCTCATCACGCGTATTTTAATTTTTGCTTCGTCGACCATTATGCAAGTTACCGGAAAATTTAAAAATAAAAAATCGAACGAATTTATTCATTAAAGAAATTCCACCTCAGTTGCTCCATAACCATATTTTTCTTGTGGCGCTTCGCCGAAATTTATTCCCGGATATTTTTTCAATTCTTCCTTGATGGCATTTTTCAAAATCCCCTGACCTACTCCGTGAATGAATACGATTTTATGATATTTCTGTATAATTGCCTGATCCATTTCATAACTAAAATAGTTAAGTTGGTAGGAGATAATTTGCGCATTCGTCATAGCAGCATAGTCTTTTACCAGTTCTTCAATATGTAAATCGACTACTTTCTGTCGTGTCAATACTGTAAAAGCAGATTTTTTTCCAGGCTTTTCAGGCTTCCGAATATCATCTTCTTTATTGTGCTCTCTAAATTTCTCCAACAAACCTTTCACATCAATATCTTTGTTATGACTGAAGCTATACAAAGGCATCAGCAATGTATTGTTATATCCTTTGGGATACTGTTTAAAATCCGGATTCAGGAAATCGGAAGAATTGAAAGATAAAGTTTTAACTGCAGGAGGTCGTGGACGATACTCTCTGTCATTTGAAAAAAGTAACTGAACTTCAAATCCACTAAATCGATGCAATTCATCCTGAGAATATAAACCAACGGAATGATCGGTTTTTGGTTTTAGAAAACCATGATCAATACCGAAACGTAAATCGTCTATTTTTTTTGCAATAGTAAAACTAACAGAAAAAGCAGTGTTGTTTCCAATTCTCAATTCTATATCCGTAGTCAGAGGATCATCCTCATTCAGCAACCTTACAATGGCATAAATAGTCTGATCCTCGTCAATGTCCTTAAAAAAAGAAGAATGGACAGGCTGCTTTTTTTCAACCGGAACTTCCACTCTTTTAGGGGCAACCTGAGCTTCCTCATCCAATTCATCATCTGCCGGGATAAACTCTATCCGAACCAGATACTTTTCCTCGGTCGTATGTGAGAAACCGTGAACATCAGTCACTTCGACCCTTTCCTTACTATAAATATTTGAAACGACACCTTCTACAGCATCATTCAGAAATCGTACTTTATCACCGGGTTTAAACTTCACGAATTGAATGGATAAGAATGAACCTTAAAGGAATAAAAAAGCCGTTGTAGTCTGAAAACCCTTAAAAATAGTTATTCACAAAGGATTGTAGGATTTTTACATATAAATCGTTATTTTTCCTTTGTTTATTGTTATATTTGACACGTTGTAAAGAACTGCGATTTTTACGACAACCTTTTTAATTTTGGTCTTTATTATTTAAATGGAATTTATTCATCAACTAATAGATTTCATATTGCACATTGACAAGCATCTTTATGAGATTGTCACTCAATATGATAAAATGACTTACTTGATTCTTGCATTGATTATTTTTTGCGAGACCGGTTTAGTTATAACTCCCTTTTTACCGGGGGATTCATTACTATTTGCCGCAGGCGCATTAGCCGGAGCAGGTTTATTGCACATTGGAATATTGATTCTGATCTTATTCTCAGCTGCAATACTTGGTGATAATCTGAACTTCACAATCGGAAAGTTTATTGGAACCCGATTGGTACAGTCAAAAAGACGAATAATTAAAAAGGAATATCTGGATCGCACTCATTTGTACTATCAGAAACATGGAGGAAAAACAGTAATCATGGCTCGATTCATTCCAATTGTCAGAACCTTTGCACCGTTTGTGGCCGGCTTAGGAAGTATGACCTATCGGAACTTTCTGTTTTTCTGTATAGTGGGAAATATTCTATGGATATTTTCTTTCACTTTGGCAGGTTACGCATTGGGAAACAATGAATGGGTAAAAGCACATTTTACCTTAGTAACACTGGGAATCATCGGCTTATCAGTAATTCCGATGTTGTACAGCCTTATTAAGTCATTTATCAATAAAAGAAAAACTGCATAATTTAATATATAAGTTCAATTTAAAATAAAATCAATGAAAAGATATGGTTTATTCGGCTTTCCTCTTGAGCATTCGTTCTCAAAAAAGTTTTTTGCCGAAAAATTTCAAAGAGATGGACGTACCGATTGCATGTATGACAACTTTGAATCAGACAATATATACGATCTGAAAAAAATAGTTCATGAAAATCCGGATTTATTAGGTTTGAATGTTACGATACCTTTTAAACAGGACATCATTCCGATGCTTGACAATCTGGATGATATTTCTCAAAAAATTGGCGCGGTAAATACGATTAAAATTATCCGCAGCGACAATGGTAAATTTGAGTTACATGGATACAATACCGATGCATGGGGATTTGAATTGGCTATTCGTCCAATTCTTCGTCCACATCATCGTCGTGCTTTAATTCTGGGAACAGGTGGATCAGCAAAAGCTGTTAGCTTTGTTTTTAGAAAATTAAACATCGAACATTTCTTTGTAACCCGCGAAGAGTCTCGTTTTCATTATTCATATGCTGATTTGAATGCCAATACAATGAAAGCATTTCAGATTATAGTGAATACTACTCCACTTGGGATGTTTCCTAATGTGGGCACCTTCCCAAACATTCCGTATGAGTTCTTGACTCATAAGAATCTCTTGTTTGATCTGATTTACAATCCGGCGCAAACACGTTTTCTTGAAAAAGGAAAAGAGACCGGTGCTTTTATCCATAATGGATTCAGAATGCTGCGTCTTCAGGCTGAAAAAAGCTGGGAGATTTGGAATGAACCGGTTTATGTTACCAAGTAATATTAAATCAATTGGTGTACAATTGAAAACAAGAAAAAGGCTGTCTCAAAGACATAAGATTGAACTGAAAAATTTAAAGTTCTTTAGTACACATATTTCACCCCGGGGATAAATGAAACTTGATTGGAGAATCAAATTATTTTTCCCGGATAAGAATCTAAATAAAGGCTGTTTCAAAAACTTGAGATTGAAACA
>JAYSPU010000315.1:0-2711 GCA_043721935.1 Bacteroidota bacterium
TGGATCGATGATCCAGTTGTAAACATCACCTTTTATATTCGAAGTGTTTTCTTCTGTGATAAATCCGGACGCAGGCAATAGTGATTTTAACCGTCGCACGATTTTTTCTTCTGCAGCTTTGTCGACATAGGAAACTAAATCGTTGTGGCCTTTGATTTCAATGTCTGACGATTTAAATCTTTTTTGCTCAGATAAAATAAATGCACCGGTTTCTTTGGTGAGTTCGGTGACTTGTAGGATTAATTCTTTTAATGCTTCACCTTTCATGAATTGAAAAATTAATTAATTTATTTACACTTTGACCTTAGCTCTTTTCTTGATAATAAAAATTCCCAAAATGCCACTGAGTACAAGTAACAAAGAGATCAATTGTGCTTGTGTAAAAGCAATTCCTGCTATATGATATTTTGAATTTACACGAATCAATTCGATAAAAAAACGTTCGATACCATTGAATAATAAATACCAGAAGAACAGAACTCCGGGAATGGAAATCCGTTTTCGCATAGACCATAAAACAAAAAAGAGTGCAATACAAGCAATGCTTTCATACAGCGGAGTAGGGAAGACTGGAGTTTCCAAAATGGAACAATGATGTCCGATGCAATCAGGAATTCGAACACCTTCGTTGACAACATTGTTCGGATAGTTGTACGACCAAAACCAATCGGGAAGGAAACTCATCCAACCCGGTTTAGGCGCCATGTTGACAATTCCCCAATCACCATCTCCTGAAAGTTGACAGCCTAATCGTCCTGTTCCATAAGCCAGCATTAATCCGGGTCCTGCTGCATCACACATAACAAGAAATGGAATCTTGTATTTTTTACCATACCATAGAACGGCAATTGCTCCGACAATTAGTCCGCCATACATTGTCAATCCGCTTCCACTGAAAAACATACCTATCGGATCTGCCGTAAACTGATCCCAGTATTCCAGCAGGTGAAATATTTTCGCACCTAATAATCCGCCGAATGCTGCCATCATGGTAATTTCAGAGATCAATTGATGTGGATATACATCAACGACCACGGTTTTTGGTTGAGGCAATCGCTCTTTTTGTTTTTCTCTGTATTTCAACCAGCCAAAGAAAACAGCAACTACAAGTCCGATGGGAATGTGTCCTTTTAAGGAAAGAATAGATGCTTGCGGATCAATAAAAAAGTCATCGGAGTTTAGAACGGCATAGCCGATTTTCCACCCGATTAAAAAGCCAAAGACAGCATTCCAGATAATTTCAGAAACAGATGCAGGTTGTCCGATTGTAATTTCCTGTCGTGTCGGAAGGAGTAAAGAAAGTTTTTCTTTTCTTTTCAATTCCAGCATGAGTGTATACGAACCCAGTAAAAAAGAAATGGCGACCAGCGTTCCGAACATAGGAGGAAAGGAAGCTGTGAAGTGTGTGCCAAATATGGCATTAAATAAATCAGATACGCCGGGATACATACTTGCCGATTAGATTGTCAAACAATAACTGCTGAGAGGAGAACATCGGCGCAAAGTGATCCGTCGAATGCGCTGATTTGAACTTCGACGGGCTGATTAATCAGTGACTCATCGAAAGGTAAACGAACTTTTATATAATTATCAGTAAAGCCATGCATTTCTCCGTTACGATTTTCATCTTCAAAAAGAACAGGATGGTTTTTTCCAATTTGTGAACGATAAAATTCCTGACGCTTTTTTTCAGAGAGGATGCGTAACATTTTATTTCTCTCTTTGCGAATACTGAATGGAACCGGATCGGATAATTCTGCTGCATCGGTATTCGGTCGTTCAGAATAGGTGAAGACATGCAAGTACGAAATGTTTAATTCATTCAGATAGTTATACGTTTCCAGAAAATCTTCATTCGTTTCTCCCGGAAAACCGACGATAACATCGACACCAATACAAGCATCCGGTAAAACAGATTTAATTTTATGAATACGCTCCGTGTACAATTCACGACGGTAGCGTCTTCGCATGAGTCCTAATATTTTATTGGAACCTGATTGTAATGGAATATGGAAGTGTGGAACAAATCGTTGCGACTGACTAACGAATTCAATGATTTGATCATTCAATAAATTCGGTTCGATTGAAGAAATACGAAAACGATCGATCCCTTGAACATCATCAAGTGCTTTTACGAGAGTGAAAAAATCGGTTTCGTGTTTTTGTCCGGGCGATAGAATACCAAAGTCTCCTGTATTAACACCTGTAAGAACGATTTCGTGAATTCCTTTTGTGCTGATTTCTTCTGCTTGTCTTACAATGTTTGCAACTGTATCGCTTCTGCTTGCACCGCGTGCTAATGGAATTGTGCAATACGAACAGGTATAATCACAACCGTCCTGTACTTTTAAGAAGGCACGAGTTCTGTCGCCAATGGAATAGGCTGCAGAAAAAGTTCCTGCTTCATTGATTTCGCAAGAATGAACGATTGCCTGAGGCAATTTAGTCAGATCGTTGAGATAAGAAGGCAAATTGAATTTTTCCGTTGCACCTAAAACCAGGTCAACTCCATCCAGTTTTGAAATTGCTTCGGGTTTCAGCTGAGCATAACAACCGATAATGGCAATAAAGGATTCAGGATTGACATGTAAAGCCTTTCTGATGATGGATTTACATTCTTTGTCAGCATTTTCAGTGACAGAGCATGTATTGATAACTACAACATCAGCTCCTTTTTCAAATTCAACTTTCTGAAAACCAGCATCTTTCAA
>JAYSPU010000316.1:0-1547 GCA_043721935.1 Bacteroidota bacterium
ACGGTTAGGATCATGGAAAACATGGACATGAAACCGGATCAATGGGTGTACGACATGCTGGCAAAAGGAAATAAATCCTTCTTCAAATATACCGATGGAAAAACACTTTACTATTCAGTAAAAGATAAAGCATACAAGAATATTCCAGGAAGTGAAGGCGTTATATTACTCGACGCTCACCGTGAGAAAATAGTTTGGAAAAATGCCGGTTGTTCATTGATTGACATTGGAGATGGAGTATTGAATCTGGAATTTCATTCCAAGATGAATACCATTGGCGGAGAAATAATTCAGGGTATGAGCGTGGCCATTGATCGTGCGGAAAAAGAATTCGCCGGACTAGTCATAGGAAATGAAGGGCAAAATTTTTCGGCAGGAGCAAATCTGGCGATGATTTTCATGTTTGCCACTGAACAGGAGTTTGGAGAAATCGATATGGCTATTCGCGCTTTTCAGAATATGAACATGCGCGTCCGTTACAGTAGTGTTCCGGTTGTCGTCGCGCCACATGCATTATCACTCGGCGGTGGATGTGAAATGTCATTACATGCTGATAAAATTGTTGCTGCTGCAGAGACGTACATTGGTATGGTTGAATTTGGCGTCGGCTTAATTCCGGGTGGTGGTGGCAGTAAAGAATTTGCATTGCGTGCAAGTGATGCATACAGAGATGGAACAATAGATGAAATGGTATTGAGAGAATATTTCCTAACGATAGCAATGGCAAAAGTGTCAACTTCAGCTGCTGAAGCGTTTGACATGAAAATACTTCGTCAGGGAAAAGATGAAATTGTCATGAATCCTCAACGCGTAATTGCTGAAGCAAAACGTGCAGTTTTGGAAATGGCCGCAGAAGGATATACAAAGCCAACTGAACGAAAAGATATACGAGTGTTGGGAAAAAGCGGAATGGGAATGTTTTATGCCGGCGCGAATTCAATGTTTGCCGGGCACTACATTTCTGAACACGATTTAAAAATTTCACAAAAACTGGCTTACGTCTTATGTGGTGGTGATTTATCTTCACCTACATTGGTTTCAGAACAATACCTACTTGATCTGGAAAGAGAAGCATTTTTATCATTATGTGCAGAACGGAAAACACTTGAACGTATTCAGAGTATTCTGACTTCAGGTAAACCATTACGAAATTAATTAAGCTGACACATGCGAAAGGGAAAAACATTATTTGAAATGAGAAACATTCTGATTGGTTGCCTGATGACAATCTTGTTGTGCAATGTTGTTGATTCCATGGCGCAAGGCCGGGAAGAGAAACCAAAGTATGCACCGGGAAAAGAAAAACACCGGAATCGCACTGATGAAATCGGTCGGAAGCAAGGTAAATGGATGTTCTATAACACCTTTAGTGAGAAGATTTCTGAAATCGACTTTCTCAACGATGTGAAAGAAGGAGTGGAACGGAAATTTTACAGTTATGATAAAGTAAAAGAAGAAACTGAATATCTGGCTGGTGTAAAAGAAGGACAATTTACCCGTTACTTTTTTTCCGGACAACCTCAGATGGAAGGCAATTATAAGGATGG
>JAYSPU010000317.1:0-6065 GCA_043721935.1 Bacteroidota bacterium
AGAATAATCTCCTTTGAGAATTACACTTGGATACTTCCATGTAATAGCAGATCCTGTTTCAACTTGTGTCCAGGAAATCTTCGCGCGATCTTCTGCACAAATTCCTCGCTTGGTTACGAAATTGTAAATTCCGCCTTTGCCTTCTTTGTCGCCCGGATACCAATTCTGTACTGTTGAATATTTCACCTGTGCATCTTTATGTGCATAGATTTCAACAACTGCTGCATGCAATTGGTTTTCATCTCTCATTGGAGCAGTACAACCTTCGAGGTAACTGACGAAGGATCCTTCGTCTGCAATAATTAATGTCCGCTCAAATTGTCCTGTTCCGGCAGAATTAATTCTGAAATAGGTACTTAATTCCATCGGACAACGAACGCCTTTTGGTATATAACAGAATGAACCATCGCTAAATACGGCTGAATTCAATGCTGCATAATAATTATCGGTTGGAGGAACCACTGATCCCAGGTACTTTTTAATCAAATCGGGATGATCATGGACAGCTTCGCTGAATGCGCAGAAAATAATGCCTTTTTCGGCTAAAGCTTCTCTAAAAGTGGTTTTTACTGAAACACTATCTATAATGGCGTCAACCGCTACTCCGGCAAGTCGTTTTTGTTCTAATAATGAGATTCCCAGCTTATCGAATGTTAATTTGATTTCCGGATCTAATTCGTCCAGACTGTTTAACGATGGCTTTGCTTTTGGGGCAGAATAATATATAATATCCTGAAAATCAATCTTTTTATAATGAACATGCGCCCAAGTAGGTTCAATCATGGTCAACCAGTGTCGGTATGCTTTAAGTCGCCATTCAAGCAGCCATTCCGGTTCCTTCTTTTTGAGCGAAATAAAGCGAACAATTTCCTCACTCAGTCCTTTCGGAGCGGTATCGGACTCTATGTTGCTGATAAAGCCCCACTTATACTCGCTTTGGGTTACTTTATCGATTAATTTTAAATCTTCTGACATCTTAAATTTTCCTTCTGTTTAATTGGACTAAATCTAATTTAGAAATTGGGGCAAAAAAAATCAAACAGAAAAACTCTCTCCACAGCCACACGTGCGTGAAGCATTCGGATTGATGAAGGCAAATCCTTTTCCGTTCAAACCATCTGAAAAATCCAATTCAGTTCCGATCAGGTATAAGAAACTCTTTTTGTCGCAAACGATTTTCATTCCTTTATCTTCGAAAACCTTGTCGCCATCTTTCATAACTGTATCAAATTCAAGTTTGTATGTAAGTCCTGAACAGCCTCCTCCTTCAACACCAACACGAATAAATGCTTCCGTCGGTTTGTTGTCTTTTTGCATCAATTCTATGGCCTTTTCTTTGGCGCGTTCTGTTACTGTTATCATGTCTTTATTCCTTATTATCAAGTACAAAAGTAGAGAATTTTAAGGGTGTACGCAACTTTGAAGGACTAACAAGCTGAGTAATATATTGTTTAAGGATTCTTGTATCAGAAAACCGTTCAGGGATTCTTTAAATCATGCTGCTTTTGAAAATTAGTCCGGCTTCCGTTGAAGTTGACGACCTTTTTAACATTAATTTTTTTCACTAAGCATTTCTTTTGTCGTTCCGTTTATCCTTGTAAATTGCCGCCCCTCCGCTTCAGATGCGCCTTTCAACGGTATTTGCTTTTTTCTTTCTATTCCTTTCTAAGTTCGTTTTTGCGGACCTGACTACTGTTGTGACCGATTCGATCCAATTCAATAGCATCGAAACCAAAACTCAGGATACACTTTTTACTGACGCTTATCCATCGAATGATTCTTGCTTCCAAATTCACAGAAGGGAACTTCAATTTGCAAAATCTATTGGTGATTCGGTTTTGACTTCCCGGCTTTTAAGCGAACAGATTAATTGCTATTTAAGTTCAGGTCATGTAACGGATGAAAAGATTTTATCGTCCGTTCAGGATTTTTTCATTTATAATTCTTCTGATACAGCTGAACAAGTCGCTACTCAATATTCGTTTTTACTCGCTCAATATTTTAATTCAATCATGTTATTTGATTCATCGCAAATGTGGATTGACTCTGCCATCTCTTATTGTGATAAACCGAAAAGCAGAACTACACTTTTGGATGATTCAATTAAAATGAATCTATACAATCGATCTTCAATATTGTCTGCACAAAACAATTATTTCGATCAGGCCGTTTTATTTCTTCTTCATTATAGAAAACTGAATGACGAATATTCAGCGAATCATTTTGCAAAAAAAACCAATGAGTTGCAATTGAATTGGGAAAAAGATAGTCTGGCCGCCATAGCGTCAATTCGAAAGTTGAACGTTCAATTGAATAAGAAGAAACAACAACTTTCCTTTAATCAAAGTAAGGTTCAGGAAGAAAAATCAACTCTTGAAATTATAACCGCTGACCTTTCGAGCCAAACAGAAAAATTAAATCAACTGAAATCAGCAACAGATCAGGAAGAAATTGATGTTAGAGAAAATGAGGAGCAACTAGCTGCTGCGATTGAATTACTAAATGCTCAGTTGATAAATACTGAACAAAATCAACACTACGGTTATATAGCAGCAGGACTTGTACTTCTTTTTCTATTCGCCTTTTTATATATCAGACTTCATTTATATTATTCGAATCGGGCTAAAGCACAGGCGATTTTATATCAGATCAAACAAACGCGTTTGCAAATTGCAAGCAGAGGTAAACTAGCTGTGCTTGGACAATTAACCAATTCCGTTGCCCAACAGATCAATCAGCCGATTGCTTCAATCGAAAAGGTAAGCAGTGAAATAATTCCGATAATCAACAGCATTGATCCGGCTGACACTTCCGGCCGACAAATGAATCAGTTATTGAAAGTAAAAAGTTCTATTCAATTCATTCACGAAAAAGGATACAGAGCAGGTCAGGTTGTTCGAACCATGCTTGTTCAAACCAGTTCGAAAATGGACGAAGCTGAATATTCGTTGAATCAATTAATTTCCGATTGTCTATTGCTGATCAATCAGCCATCAATTGAATATGCCGAGTCTGAAAAACATTTACGCATTTTTATAAGTCGCCCGGGATTTCAGCGAATATTACTTTCACTTTTGCAAAATTCATTAGACGCAATTCGTAAAAATCAGGAGAAGTCGGGAATGTTTCCTAAGTTTATTCGAATTGTAACTGCCAAAGAAAATGAATTTGTATTAATCAAAGTAACAGACAATAGAGGAATGAATGTCAAGCAGGAACCTGTTTTGTTGAATGAGAAAGTACTGATTAACGATGAAGAAGAACAGCCGGACGTTGAATTTCAATTCATCCGTGAAATGGTTCTGGAAAATAAAGGACGAATTGAACAATCAACTGATCCTTCTGGAAAGTTTGCAACCGTATTATTGAAATTTCCAATTTCAACATGAACAGGCTTTTCATCATATGTGCAGGTTTCCTGCTGCTGTCTCTTTATTCATCTCCTTTAAAGGCGGCGGAGAAAGAGAAGTATGATCAATTGGTAACAGATTATCAAAATACAGATTCCATTTTATCAACCGAAAGGAATCAACGGCTAAACTCACTTCAAAGCACTATTCATGCAAAACGTTTTTTACTAAAGAAGAAATTAAAAACAATTTCAGGCGAAATTAGAACTGTTACTATTCAGACGAATGAACAACAGGCTCAGCTTTTTCAATATAAAAAAGAAGTAACTCAAAAAGAGGGGTTGATAAAAGAGAATAAAAATACATCAGCAGCTTTATCAACTCGTCAATCAGATTTACAAAATCAAAAGGATGTTATTTCTAGAAACATTGCTCAACGTCAAAAAATATTTGCTGATAACGAAGCGAATCAAAAACAATGGTGGATAAAGGGCGCAGTAGCTTTATTGATATTGAGTATTGTAATATTTATTGTTTTATTGTTCAATGCACGTGTTTCAAAAAAATTAAACAAGAGACTTGAAAGTGCAAGAGTACATTTAAAAAATTCGCAAAAGTTACTCATCAGCCAGGAAGCATTGGCAACAACAGGAGAAGTAACGGCTGGTGTCGCTCATGAAATTCAAAACCCTCTCAACTTTATAAATAATTTTTCAGATGTTTCAAAAGAGTTGATGGAAGATTATATGGATACAATTGTTTTAGAAGAGAGAATAGAAATTCTGAATTCAATCCGAAGCAATATAGAAAAAGTTAATGATCATGGAAAAAGAGCTGTTGGAATTTTAAGTAATATGATGGAAAGTAGTACAAAAGAAATTTCTCAAATTGAAGTTAAAAAATTGTTGCATGAAGCAGTTAATCTTTCTGTTTATGGTTCGGGAAGAGAAGTAAAAAAAATTAAAATCGTTGAAGAGTATGACTCAACGTTAGCTTCTTGTTCAGGAAACCGATCGGATCTTTTGCGTGTATTCATAAATATTTTAAACAATGCTATTTATGCATTGAATGAAAAACGAGTAACAGCTTCTGCCGACTGGAAACCAGAATTGAAAATAAAATCGGAAGTGAAATCAGACCATGTGTATGTTTCGATTTCAGACAATGGTCCGGGTATTCCGCAAAAAGTATTGGATAAAATATTTATGCCTTTTTATTCAACCAAGCCTGCCGGCAAAGGAACCGGATTGGGTCTAAGCATGAGTCGGGATATTATCGAGAAACATCACGGAACGATCTCTGTAAATAGTCTGCCAAATACCGGAACCAGTTTCTATATTTTACTGCCATTTTAATTTCCGGTTCTTAACAGACCAAGGATTTAATATCTTTGCACTTCAATTAAAAACAATGTTTGAAAATAAAGAAAATCGTACGGAAATAAGTTCGCTTGGTGAATTTGGATTGATTGAGATGTTGGCAAAGTCAGTAGAGATCAGAAATCCGGAAACAATTAAAGGTATTGGTGATGACGCTGCTGTATTAGATCACGGTGACTTAGTAACAGTAATTACCACCGATATGCTTATAGAAGGCGTACATTTTGATTTAACGTTTCATCCTTTACGACATTTGGGGTATAAGGCTGTGGCTGTAAATCTGAGTGATGTTTGTGCAATGAATGCTACTCCAAAAAGTATTTTAGTTGCACTGGCGATTTCTAATCGTTTTTCTCTGGAAGCTATTGAAGAATTATATGCAGGTATTAATGTGGCATGCAAACGATATGGCGTGGATTTGGTCGGAGGAGATACAACTGCTACGACGTCCGGACTTATTATTTCAATCACTGCTACAGGTACAGCAAAAAAGGAAGACATCGTATATAGAAATACTGCAGGAGAAAATGATCTTATCTGCGTTACCGGCGATTTAGGTGGAGCGTATATGGGTTTGCAGATTCTGGAAAGAGAAAAGAAAATTTATCTCGAGCATCCAAATGTTCAGCCTGATTTAAGTGGAAATGATTATATTCTGGAAAGACAATTAAAACCGGAAGCAAGAATTGATATTATTAAAAAATTGAAAGACGCCGGAGTAAAGCCGACGTCCATGATTGATATTTCGGACGGATTATCATCGGAAATACTTCACATCTGTAATCAATCAGATAAGGGTGCTAGTTTGTATGAATCAAAACTTCCAATTGATCCGCAAACGTTTGAACGTGCTGAAGAATTTCATATGAATCCTACTGTATGTGCGCTTAACGGTGGTGAAGACTATGAATTACTTTTCACAATCAAACAAGCTGACTATGAAAAAATCAGAGAAGACCTCGATGTAACCATCATCGGTCATATCACTGACGCTGCTTCCGGAGTAAATCTGGTTGACAATTCCGATCACCATATTCCAATTCGTGCGCAAGGATGGGATGCATTAATGCGTAGAGAAAGCGACTCGTAAATAAACTTTTTTAATTGACAAATAACCGAATACAAGAATCTAGAATGTTCTTCGCCCCCTGAGCTTGTCGAAGGGAATTACAAAATGAAGACCGACGCTCCCTGAGCTTGTCGAAGGGAAATCCAAGAAACGAAGTCCGACGCTCCCTGAGCTTGTCGAAGGGAAATCCAAGAAACGAAGTCCGACGCTCCCTGAGCTTGTCGAAGGGAATTACAAAACGAAGTCCGCCGCCCCCTGAGCTTGTCG
>JAYSPU010000318.1:0-2418 GCA_043721935.1 Bacteroidota bacterium
GTAGATTGAAAATAAAAATTGCCACAAATTCACGAAGGTTTCAATAAAGCATTCGTGGCAAAAACTTTACATTTAAACGAAACGATACAATCCTTACTAAAAAAAGAGTCTAAGCAAAAATAAACTTAATACTTAATTTCTAATCCTTTTTACTCCCTATAACCGAACCAAAACCTGTTCATAAAATTCAATCATCTCCATAAAATTACTCACACGTAGTTTCTCATTCTTTCCATGCATACCTTCGAGTAATTCGCTGTTCATTCGAGTGGGAAGAAAACGATAAACAGATTCAGTGACTGAAGTAAAATGTTTGCTATCAGTACCACCGGTACTTAGGTTGGGAGAAATAATTACATCAGGAAAAACGGAGCGGATGACATCTTGTAACAATAAAAACCCTTGTGCTTTTGTACTGCTGATACGTGACGGTTCATTGACGTTTCCAACCTGACGAATAGAAACTCTATTGACGTTAATAATTTGAACCAATCGCTCCTTAACAGAATAAGAATCTTCGCCTTGCAAAATCCTAAGATTAATGGTCGCTTTTACCTCTGATGGTATTACATTTTCCTTTATCCCACCACTCAACATTGTCGTCACAGCTGTTGTGTGAATCATTGAATATGCACCGGGAATTTTTTTATACTCATTAAAAATTACTTCTTGAAACAACCAGCGATTTGCAAACAAGGCTTTAAACGGATACTTCATTTCCGGTCCGACGTAATCTATAAAATCACTTAGTGGTTGCGTCATTCGTGTTTCAAACGGATGATCATGGATGCTTTGAATTGCAGCGGCCAGAATTTCAGCAGGTGGATCATTAGGCGGCATCGATGAATGTCCACCATCACCTTTTACAGTCAGTTCAAAAGTTACATATCCTTTTTCCGCTGTAGCAATTAATGCGACCGGTTGAGAAACAAAAGGAACCATTCCTTCGGCTATAATTCCACCTTCGTCTAAAAGAAATTCAGCTTGAATGTTTTTTGCTTTAAGTATTGCAGCAATTTTTTTTGCGCCTTGCTGTCCGCTTTTCTCTTCATCATGACCGAAAGCAAAATACAAATCGCGTTTGGGAATAAAACTTTTTGCTAAACTCCTATGTATCGATTCAAAAATTGCAATTACAGCACCTTTATCATCTACTGCGCCCCGACCGTAAATAAAATCCTTATCTACTTTTCCTTCAAAAGGATCGAACGACCAATTGGTGTCTACAGGAACGACATCCAGATGTGCATAAAAAATCACAGGTTTCATCCCGGTGTCTTTGCCTTTCCAATGCAACAGCAAACTGCTTTGATTAATTACTTCCGACTCAAGTTTATTAAAGACATCGGGATAACGTAAAACAAGAAAGTGAATCAACGAATCAAATGCTGCTGTATCAGCCGGCATGTTATCGATCGAAATCGTTTTTATTTTTATTGCATCGCTGAGGTTGCGAATCGCTATAGTATCAATCGGATAAACATTCGGTTGATTTTTTATTTCACCAATCTGCTTTGAATGAAAACGGACGGCTATCACTGCAATAACAATCAGCAAAAAAATCAAACCAAAAAGAATAAACTTCAGCAGTTTTCTGAACATAGATCTTTTACTTACTATCCTGTAATTCGTTTCTTTTGATTTTTACTTACGCCGAATTAATAAACTTCAAAGATTCCTGCTGCTCCTTGTCCTGTTCCAACACACATTGTTACGATTCCATATTTCTGTTTACGCAACTTCAATTCATTGAATAATTGAACAGACAATTTTGCACCGCTACAACCAAGTGGGTGACCAAGTGCTATTGCGCCACCGTTAACATTTACAATTTCCGGATTGAGTTCAAGCGTTCTTAAAATTGCCAATGACTGCGAAGCAAATGCTTCATTTAATTCAATAAGCTGAATGTCTTCTTTTTTCATTCCGGCACGCTTCAATACTTTCGGAATTGCTTCAATCGGACCAATGCCCATGATGCGTGGTTCTACTCCGGCTACTGCATAATCAACCAGTCGTGCAATTGGTTGTACATTCAGTTGCTTCATCATTTTTTCGCTGACGATCAAAACAAAAGCAGCACCGTCACTTGTTTGAGATGAATTACCGGCGGTTACTGTTCCGTCCGCATCGAAAACCGGTTTTAACGTTGCCATTTTCTCCAGTGTTGTATCACCACGAGGACCTTCATCCGTATCAACAATAAATTTGCGGGAACTTTTTTTCTCTTTCTCGTCAAGAAAAATTTCTTCTACTTCTATAGGAACAATTTGGCTTTTAAATCTACCCGCCTGAATTGCAGCAACCGCTTTTTGATTAGAATCATATCCGAATGCGTCCTGATCTTCACGTGAAACTTTGTATTCACGGGCTACTGCTTCAGCGGTTAATCCCATTCCCCAGTAATAGTCCGGATTG
>JAYSPU010000319.1:0-8405 GCA_043721935.1 Bacteroidota bacterium
CCATGTCATTATTTATTGTTCGCACAACAAAGATGACATTAAGGGTGGGATTTATCCCACCCTTTCCTTAAATTTTAGTCGGACAACAATGATAAAATATTATAAGTTTGTCCAAAAGAATGATCTGCGAAGGAGAGCAAAACTAAAAGGAAGTATATTTTAAATTTCATATGTGATTATTATTAATTGCAAATAAATACTCAGTTAACTCTCTCTATGATATATAGATCTTCATTTTTCTTTACTAATTTTATTACTTCCAATCAATTGATTTGAAAAAGTAATGAATTCTTTATAAGTCATAGTTTTGTCCAAAATACTATCTATCGGTTTAATCGCCTCACCTCTTTCATCTGTAATCAATGTATCAATTAAATTAGAATCTGCATTTGTAAAATTAACTGAATTGTTAACTTCATTTTTTTTCATTAAAAGGCTGTCACAAACGGAACCAAGATCCTTTCCTAAAAAGTAATTTGGAAAATTAGGAATTGAAAATGCATTTACTGTTGGCAATACTAATCCATGCTGCAATAAATCGCATGATCGTCCAATCCCATTAGGATTATTTATCACGCTCATCAACCGAGTGGTATTTCCACTATTAATATAAATTTTGCCATCATTCGCTAATTGTGCTAAAAAATAAAATGTAAAAAATGGCCGAACAATATCTCCATATCCATCAAAAGGTGTCAATTCGATTTTTCCTGAATCAAGCGGAATACTATTCAAATTATATTGATACAAATAATTTGTCGATGAAATATAAAGTAATTGAGAATTAGGTGAAATAGCTGTACCACGGGCACCTTGAGAATCAGGAAGGCAAACTGAAAAAGCATTGCTAAATATCCCGGAGCATCGATCGAAATCGAAAACATCGAAGGTATCCCTTGCCATTACAGATGCAAATTTCCTTCCATCAGGAGAAAAACAACTTTGCCATATCCAATCATTCGGGGCAATAGAGGAACCTATATCTTGCATGTAAGGACCTTGCAATCCTGAAGGAGTTAATAAATATTTGTAATACCGTCTGCCTTTGCTTTTATGAAAAACAACCCACCAATCACGGCCATTACCATGTTTGCAAGCAGTTATAGCACCCGGAGTTAAGGTGTCTGAAAGTAAGACAACATTTTTTTGAATGACTCCACCCAGACCTCCATCCAAATTCATATCAATTATCGAATAATAGATTTCTGACGAACGATAATCATGGACCAAGCTATCATAAAACAGTGTTTCGTGAAATAAATAATATAGAGATTGATTTGAGGGAAGAGGAAGTATCAAATTACCTTGCCGAATTCTTAATCCATAAGGAGCGCTTGTAGTGTAAATTGAAGGGTTTAAACCTCCACCATTTAACATTGTATCACCTAATGCATTTGCAACGAAAACTCCATTCGTATAAAACAATAGATTACCAATACTATCTGAAATATTAGCATTGCAATCTGAAATATCCATTATTCTATTTTGCATTAGAGTATCTGGAAATCCATTAATAAAATTAATGTTTGTCCCACCATACCTATTTCCATTTCCACTTCCATAGCCCGACATCCATAAATTACTAATGCCCTGTGAGAATGACTCACAAGACATTAGTACAAGAACAATGAGTAGAAGTCTCTTAATGCACGATGCTAAACTTCCCGGATGAAATGACATAATCTTCTTGAATTATATTATAAATATACAAACCAGGCTTAAAAGAATCAAACTCTAATATCTTAGAACGTTCATTCATATTTAAATTCTCCGAATAAGCCAATCTAAGTGATGAATCAAATATTTGCAGTTTGGTTTCAGTAATATTCTGCAAAAAATAAGCAAGAGTTGCTTTGCTATTAGCAGGGTTCGGGTAAATTACAGATAATTGATCGGTAATTAGTTGAGTAGTATTTTTTCTTAATAAGCCCATTGAATGACAAAGTGGATAATCTTCATATATTTCAAAAGGATTTACTAAGCGATATAAAACTCTTGCTAAAAAGACAGAAGGTCCTCCTAAAAAAGGACATTCATGCGCGATAGACAACAATTGACTTTGATCACTCGTTGAGAACTCTAAGTTTTCTTTTGTCACAGACTTTAAATATATATCGGCTAGAAACTTCTCGTTTGACTCATAATGTTCAGTTGTACTGATAGCCGTATTTAACAATTTAATTTCATTTACCACTAAGTCCGTTTCTCCTTTCAGAGAATCCAATAATTGGCTGCTCAAATTAATAAGATTAGAAATTACCTGTTTAAGACTTGAAATCGTAGCATAATACTGTTGATCAAAAATAACCCCTGCGAAAATGATTTCTCACAATTTTCTATTGCAGACATATTTATTTGAATCAAGCTATCAGTTAATGCTAAAAAGGAAGAGTCCGAAAATGACTTTGTATCAAGATCTTTAGTTAAGGATTTAATTTGGTTTATTTTATCAATATTGCCATTCATATTCGAATAGTAAAATGCTAAAATGTCAGGGTTGTTTAACACACTTGGCTCACGCATCAATTTCTGAAATAAGAAAACTCTGGCCATCCATTTTGACTCATCTGGAAAATCAACAGGATTATAAGTATCACTTGCAATCATTATTTCTAGAACTCCTACACTATTTGAAATATCCTCTTTATTTCCGCAAACTTTTTGGTCTTGACAATTAAATGCATCACCAAGATCATCATTAAACCAATTAAACATTGGATTTGGATTAATTGGAATAAAAATACTTAATCCTGAATAATTCACAAAAAATTTAGATGCACTATAATTACTTACATCAGTAATTTGTGCATGAAGAATTTATTTCAACATAAGAAGGCAAAACACTAATATCATTACTATTCCAAAATTCAAACTCCTCATGTAATAAATTTATTCGTTCATTACAATTGTTGACTCCAAATTGTCCTGCTCGAAGCCAAAATTTTATTTCTTCAACTAAAGGAAGTCTGTCATCACCTAAAACTATAGATGGATCTGCCGCTAAGGCAAGCAACGGAGTAAAATATGGGCTATTTCTTTGAGCTGGAGAAAATGGGAAAATGGGAGTTGGAGTTGTATAAAGATTGGCAAATCGATTATAAAAACCTTTCTTTTGACCTGCAGCGCCTATTTCAACAATACAATATTGTTGTCTTGCTTTTTGCATAAATCGACACAAATGATCCTCCAAATCTTCTAATCTATGATTGTTTTCATTCCATACCATCACTCCTCTGCCCAATACATCTCTCAAATCATAGAGTACTAAGGATGTAATATGGTTATCTCTACAATATTCAAGCAGACGGTCTTCTTTTTCAAAAACTCCATCATGATTAGCGTCAACACCTAAAATAGAATTCGCAGTGTCTAACTTATTCGATCCTGTATAAATTGTTAGTGTTTGATAAGTGACAAATTTATTTACATACATTCCGCGTCGGGGATCACTTTCTGTCAGATTTGGTTGAGCAGTTGTAAAATTTAACGACTAAGCATAATAAGATTTGTAGATACAAGAAAACAGATTTCTTCATAAGATTAGTTGGTTTGAAAATGATGGATGGAAATGATTTATAATTGAAAGAAAGAGAAATTAAAAATATTTTAAACTACTGATATAATAAAATAAAGATAGGCAAAAACTTCAATTAGATTTATAAATCCTAAACAATAAATTTTTTTATCTTTACTTGTATCCAAACACCTGACTTCAATCCTGAATGAAGAAACTTCTACTCCTCAACATTGCTTTTATATTCTTCCACACTGTATTAATCGCACAGTCTAATGTAACAACTCATCGTTCATCTATTAAATGGATGACGTTTAAACAAGCGCTTTTAAAAAACAAAACTCATCCAAAGAAAATTATTGTTGACGTTTATACCGATTGGTGTGGATGGTGTAAAAAGATGGAGGCTACAACCTATAGCGATCCTATTCTTATTCAATATATGAACAAACACTTTTATTGTGTGAAGTTAGATGCAGAAACGAAAGAAACTATTTTCTATAAAAATAAAAACTACTCATTTAGTCCGGATAATAAGGTTCACGACCTCGCCGCTTTTCTATTAAATGGACAAATGGGCTATCCAACGACTGTATTCCTCGATGAAAATCAGGATGTCATTACTCAGGTAGCCGGCTATCAAACCACGCAGCAAATGGGATCTATTCTTCATTACTTAGGAGATAACATTTATCGTCAGAAAACGTGGGAGGAGTATACGCGATAAGCTGTGAACTGTGTACAGTAACGGTGAACAGTTTACTGTGTGAACTGTTTACAGTAATTGTGAACTGTGAACAGAATTAGGTATTAAATACTTGGTTACCGAAGATAGAAAAAGTGATTTCAATCAACAAAAAAAGGGTGAAAGACGGGGCTCGAACCCGCGACCTCCTGAACCACAATCAGGCGCTCTAACCAACTGAGCTACAATCACCATTTAGTTCTTCCGAAAAAGAACGGGCGGCAAAAATATTGAATTATTTATCCGTTACCAAAAAGTATTTTAAAAAGGTTCTATAGGTCATGTAATGAACTGATTAGATTCGTCCAGAACCTCTCAGACATGGAATTATTGTATTTTGCTCAACTCCAAGAACTACTTTTCCATTACGATTTAGTCAATCGTTGTACCTTTGCAGTAAATGAAAACGGAAACTGTTAATCTGCATGTAGAAGGAATGACTTGCACCAATTGTGCATTAACCATACGTAAAACTTTAGAGAAAAAAGGATTAAATGACATTCAGGTAAATTATTTAACTGCAGAAGTTTCTTTTTCAGAAGTTGATCCTCTACAGATTAAAAATGCCGTAGATTCAATTAATCAATTGGGTTATCATGCTCATTTAGATTCGGATGATTCGGTCTCAGACGATGAGCATCTGCATAAAGGTCACCACCATGGAACAGGTTCTTCTCTGATTCGTCCATTCCTTTTTGCTTTTGCTTTCACTCTACCTCTCTTTTTACACATGGTGATTCCTGTTCCGATTTTTCACCATCCGATTTTTCAACTTATTATTTCATTGCCTGTCATGTTTATTGGCATCAGGTATTTTGGGAAAAGCGCTTTCTTTTCTATAAAGTCCGGCGTTCCGAATATGGACGTATTAATCATCACCGGAGTTCTTGCCGCTTTCATTTATAGTTTATCAGGGATTCTTTTGTACGGAATAGAAAATGCCGGTCCTTATCTGTTTTTCGAAACGGCTGCAACAATCGTCACTCTAGTTCTACTCGGCAACCTCATTGAAGAACGTTCGGTAAAGCAAACAACAACTGCTATTGCTGAATTAAAAAATCTTCAACCGGCATTCGCAAAACGCATCAACCGGGAAACAGGTTTGGTGGAAGAAATTAAAACTGAACTTTTATCAAAGAATGATATCATTTTGGTCAATACAGGCGATCGAATCGCACAGGACGGAGTTGTTCAATCGGGTGACGGCACAGTGAACGAATCGATGATAACCGGTGAAAGCATCCCGGTGAATAAATCAAAAGGCAATGAAGTAACCGGTGGCTCTATCTTAGAAACAGGTTCTTTGAAAATCAGGATTGAAAGAATCGGTCAGGAGACGACATTGTCAAAAATAATCCAACTGGTAAAAAACGCTCAACATACGCGACCTGAAATCCAGAAATTAGGTGATCGCATCAGTTCAGTTTTTGTACCTGTTGTTTTTGGAATCTCTTTGTTGACTTTTATCATCGCCCATTTTTACTTTCATCGAACAATCAGCCAATCGTTAATGCAGAGCATTGCAGTACTGGTCATATCCTGTCCGTGTGCTATGGGATTAGCTACTCCAACCGCTGTGATGGTTGGTATTGGTCGCGCTGCAAAAAAAGGAATTCTCATTAAAGGTGGATCAACTTTAGAACAATTGGCCAAAATAAAAACCATAGTATTTGACAAGACCGGAACTCTTACAACAGGGAATTTTAAAATTGAAAATATAAATTGTGAAGAGAATTTGCTAGAGGAAGTAAAGGCTGTCTTATACTCCATTGAAATGCATTCTTCTCATCCCATCGCTCGATCCATCGTGAGAGAACTCCAGTCAGAAACAGTTACACCGATACAATGGAAGTCTATAGAAGAAGATAAAGGCATTGGAATAAATGCCACGGATGAAAATGGAAACCTTTACAGCGTTGGTTCTTTTCGTATGGTCAAACATATTCAAAACGATTCAGATCATTCTGTCTTTATTTTAAAAAATAATCAACTAATTGCCACTGTCGATTTAACGGACGAATTAAAACCGGATACCGTACATGTTATCCGCGAATTAAAAAAGCAGGATCTTAAGATAGTCTTACTAAGCGGAGACAGGAAATTCATCACTGAAAAAATAGCACAAGATGCCGGTATTGATATCGTCTATTCAGAGAAAAAACCACACGAAAAATTAGCCATTATTAAAGCGCTGACCTCGTCCGGTTTAGTAGCCATGGTTGGAGATGGAATTAACGATGCCCCTGCATTGGCCACTGCAGATGTTGGAATATCAATCAGTGACGCTACCGAGGTCGCCATTCAATCTGCTCAGGTTATTCTCCTGGCCAAGCATAATTTGAATATACTTTTACCCGCATTGAAAATCAGTAAACTCACCTACTCTACAATTAAACAAAATCTATTCTGGGCATTTTTCTATAATGTATTGGCAATTCCTATTGCTGCTGCCGGCTACTTAAGCCCTATGATTGCAGCTTTCTCCATGGCTTTCTCCGATGTTGTAGTGATTGGAAATTCCATTCGCCTAAAAACCAGAAAACTCGATTCGTAAGTTTTCTTACTTTGCACAGCGAATAAAATCAATCCATGCATACAATCTGGATGTTTACAAAATGGTATCCCAACCATGAAGACCCACAATTGGGAATATTCATCCGTAAGCATGCAGAAGCGATTGCTTTACACAACATCATAAGTGTTCTTTACATTCACACGAATAAAGAATCTTCTTCGGTTTATTCTATACAGGAAAATCAAACCGGAAAATTGCATGAGGTAGTCGTTTACATTTCAAAACACACCGGACTTTTTGGAATTTTCATTCAACCCATTCGCTATTTGTCGGCACTTCGAATGGGAATTATTCGACTCCGAAAAACTCATCCGAATCCGACTATTTTCCATAGTTACATTTTGCTTAGAACGGGAATCGTCGCATTTCTCCTTTCGCGATTTTACAGACGTCCATATGTGATTTCAGAACAATGGTCAGGATATGCGACGGGACGATTCAAAGCATTTGCGTCATGGAAAAAAAACATTTACTCATTCCTCATTCGAAAAGCAGATGCATTGATGACGGTAAGTCATTTTTTAGCTGATCAAATGCAACAAAATAAATTGATGAATAAAAACATGTTCGTCATTGGAAACAGTGTTGAACTACCGTCGATTAAAATAAAAACCAAATCAGAAAAGATTCGTGTGCTTTTAGTAGCTGATCTGGTAGACGAAATCAAAAACATCAGTGGTGTAATTCAAATGATAGCATCGATGGATCCAACTCTTCTCAGCACATTTGAGCTAAAAATTATTGGCGCAGGAATAGATGAAAATAAATTAAAAACACAGGCAGCAGCCACATCATTACTTAACAGCGTAATTTTCTTTGAAGGCCTAAAAACGAACAAGGAAGTCTACCAGTATTTAGAAGTAAGCGACTTTCTACTCATGAATAGCCGATTCGAAACCTTTTCATCTGTTTGTGTAGAAGCGTTGAGTTGTGGCATTCCGGTGATAGCAACGGACTGCGGAGGACCTTCTGAATTTATCCGCAAGGAATGTGGCCTCCTGATTCCGGTAGACGATCCATCAGAATTTAAAAAAGCCTTTTTATATATGCTTGAACATCATGATCGTTATACTCCAAACGTGCTTCAGGACTATGTGAAAAATCAATTCAGTAAGGAAGTAATAGGCGCTGAATTTCAGACTCTTTACTCGGCTTTTTCCGACTCATAACTCCATATCTGTCTGCTAAAAGAAAGGATTAAATCAAGGTATAGTTCTATTTGACATGAAAATGACACAAAAGACTTCTTTTGATCTAAATCCTTAAGAAGAATATTTGGATAAGAATTTCCTTTACCTATTTTTGTCGGGATAAATAACATTGTCTAACTAATAAATATCAACCAAATGAAAAAAGGTTTACTCGTATGCTTATCGCTTGCCGTAAGTATTGGTTCAATGGCGCAAGGTGCTGCACGCCTACCATACGGTTTCCGTAAAGCAGAACCAACTGCTGCTTTTAAGAACTATTCAGTGAAAATTCCTTACAGAAGTGCAGTGGATAATGGAACACCAGTTAATAATCTGGTAAGCCGTCAATACACTTCACCGACTCCGAATGTGAATATGACG
>JAYSPU010000320.1:0-2623 GCA_043721935.1 Bacteroidota bacterium
GTTAATTTCACCCAGCTTTGTCCGCGATTAAATGTTTTGTACAATCCGCCTAAACCATTCGGCGCTCCACCCCAACCGCTGAACACACAAACGTACCACGTATTTTGTGTGGCATCATTCGGATCAATTACAATGTCCTTTGTCCAATAGTTCATACCGGGAGCACTTACATCCATCCAGCTTCCGGCGGTTGGATCATATAGAAAAACTCCTGAGCTAGCCGTAAATGTTCCGCTCGAATTTCGACGACCGGAATACGTACAAACAACCTTTCCGTCATTTAAAACAATTACAGAGGCAGGATGACCTTCTGTTCGTGGAGGCGCCGGCAATTTTGTCCAGACTGAAGCAATCAGATTATTCAAATCACTCGTCACCCAAATACCACCTTGTCCAGTTCCAGCACCATAGTGAATAACGGATGCATACATTCGATTTACATTGTTCGGATCTTTTGCCAACCAAAAAACAGGATGACCAAATACATGGAGATTTGCCCAACTAGCTCCGCCATTTATAGAATAAACAATTTTTCCATTGGCATCGTTGGCGTCTAATTGCGCATCAGCCAGACGAGTGCTCTGATACATGTCATGAATATTTGAACAAGCTCCGTATAGATTTCCATTACTACCACGTTCTATTCTGTAAAGAGAATTTACAGAGAGTCCGGTGTATTGAAAACCCCATCCATTACCTGCATCCTTACTGCGAATGCATCCGATGTCACTGAATGCACCAAGCATTGTATCCTGATCATACCACAATATTTGCCAACAAGTAGTATTCTCCAAACCGATACTGTGATATGCCTGACGAGGCGGAGTACTTGCTGCAGCAGGATGCTCATCATTGCTGTTTACATAGGCTTGCCTCCATAAATTGCCACCGTCATCACTGATTTGCACATTGCTGTAATTTCCAAAAATCACTTTGTTTGAATTATTCGGTGCAACAGAAATTCCAAAACAGGTTTCGCTCCAGCTCCATTGCTTATCACCTCCGCTGCCTTCCCATCCGGTGATGATATTCGAATTGTTCACTGTATTGAAAACTTTTGAAAAAGAATTCCCTCCATTCTGCGATCGATACACCAATGGTCCACTTGCAGTATTATCATGACCTCCAAGATAAATTACGTTGATGTTATTTCTTGCCATTGCAGCATACATTAAAAAATCATTGCTGAATGAAAACGATGACGAATGAGAAACCCATGTACCATTTGCATTATCCATTGTATAAACACCTTTTGCAAAATTAGAATAGTTCCATGGCATGACACCATTATAAACATCTGCTGTTGCTGCAGTAATGCAAACAAATCGTGTCAGGTTTCCTGATTTAGCAGCAGCGAAATTCCAGATCAATTGTCCGGAAGTTATTCCCGAAGTTGACATAATAGAAAATGTAGTTCCATTATCGTTAGAAAAAATAATTCCTTCATTTGTACCAATGTAAATGTTTGGTGAATCCCACCAAACACCGGAGATGATCAAACCTGCTCCCATATTAGAAGCATGTTTTACGAGAGAAAAAGATCCGCCTCCATTAGATGAATACACTATATCTCCGTATGCACCGATTAATAATTGCTGCGGATTGTCGTAATTATTTTCCATCCGATAAACCTTTCCATAAGTGTTTAAATTATACGAAGCCATTTGTTGCCAAGTGGAACCTCCATCAATTGATTTTACCGGATAGCCGTTATTGCCATCATTGAAATTGGAGTAGGCAATCGCAGGATTATTTGTATAACCATAGGTCGAAGTATTAAACACCTGGAGTGATGAAAAGGGAAGTTGATTATAGTTTAATCCGCTGTTCGAGCTGTGAAAAAGCTGGCTCATGTCACATGAAACAAAAAAATCATTTTCATCGGCCGGATTAATAGTTGGAAAAAAGAGTGCTCCGCCGCCACCAATTCCTCTTGACTGAAAAGATGAAGGTTGAGAATTACTGAAAGTGGAAAATAGAAGCAGGAAGAAGAGTAGATGAATTGTTTTCATGAAGAGTCAGGATTAATTGATCATTACATTTATTTGAATTGAGAAAACGAATTGATTTCTAAATTCAATTGTAGTAGAAAATTAACCAAAAAAATTGACAGGAATTAGCTGAAAACTAAATTTTATACACCGAAAAAAAATAATCGTTAACAAACCTGAATCGTAATTCAGACAATCAACCTAGTCCGATCATTAAAAAAAATACACATTAAAGCATGCATTCGTATCAAAGCTTACTCTAATTCAACGAGTCTCACTTCAAAATCGTCTATTGTAACAAGTTTTTGCTTGTACAAAGCGCCAATAATTTTTTTGAATGTTTTTTTACTCATGCTCAATTTGCTATAAATATCTTCAGCAGCACTTTTATCTCCTAGAGGTAAAATGCCTTTGTGTTCATCCAAATATTTTAATATCAAATGACTTGAGTTTTCCACATTCGAATAACCTTCAGCTTGTAATCGCAAATCAACTTTCCCATCACTGCGAATAACGCGAATGTATCCTCTCCTCTTATCACCGGGCTTAATCTTTTCGAATACTTCATTCTTATACAAAAGTCCTTCGCAACAATTATTAAATATTGCTCTGTAACCTAAATCCGTTTCCTC
>JAYSPU010000321.1:0-13220 GCA_043721935.1 Bacteroidota bacterium
GATCTGCATAAATATTTTCAAGTGAATTGGAAAGTTTTTCCGCTGCTATGCCACTTGAAAAGGCAGAACCTGAATTAAACCAGACATTCCCTCTATGAATTTGATCAGAAATTTCACCTGTCGAGCTTAATCTTAAACCCATCCAATTGTTTGTCATATAATTTCCTGTTAATTGATCAAACATATTACAAACGCCATCAAATTCAAATCCATAATTAATTTCAGTAGAATTATTACAAGAGACGTCGTTTGATTGACTGATTCCGAAGTAATACCCATACTGATCATCACTTGAATTTCCCGTGTTTCCAAAAACATTATTACACGAAATCATATTTCGATTAGAGCCCCAACTATTGAAGCCAGCTATCGCATTACTTGTTGCATATTTAAAATTAATTTGATTTTGAACAATTAAATTAGCTCTTGCCCCAACGCAATCAATTCCTACTCGACCATTCTTCATATTAACGGTATTATACCAAATATTAATATTTCTTGGCAAGCTAAAATCATAAGTCCCTATACCAAGTCCATAGTTGTTATAATCTCCTGTGGCATTATCAACATCCACGGTATTCCCCGCAATTGTAAAAAGTTTAATATCATCGTTGAATTCAGTTACAATTCCGCTCAGGTTACAACCAATGTGATTATTTAACACATATGAATTCGAACCGTTTGGCAATAACTGCACTAGAATTCCATTATACATTTCAGTCATTCGGTTAGTATTAATATTTACTCGAACTCCGTTTGTATAAATTCCATAATAACAATTTACAAATGAAGGGACTGAATTTTTACCCGGTCCATGTTGGTTTAAGAAATAAGAACCATCTTGACCTTCTGCATAAATGCCACTACCATAGAAAGGTATACTACCATATGAATTGTCCGGGAAAATATTATTAAAAAACGAAGTAACAACAGTTAAAATACATCTATTAGAACGAATTCCGATGTTTAAATTATAAAAATTATTTCCTAAACTTCCGTATTTTCCAATAGTTCCGGTCCAGTCATTCAAGTAAATTCCTGCATAAGTTTTATCTCCCACAGAATAATTTAAAGAATGTTTTAATGGATACGTTGTATTGAATTGTGAATTGTAAATAGTTAATGAAACATTGTTCATTACTTGATTGCTATTGGGCTCAATAAAAACACCAATATAGTTTGATCTAAACTCTGAAGTGCTAATTGAAATTGACGAGGATAAATTGGTAGAATTCTTTTGAATAAAAACGCCGTTTTCAGCATCAGCAATAGTTGACTCATCAACTATAAGTGTTCCGCCTTCTTCTACAATAATGCCAGCCCACATATCTCCGCATGCATATAAAACAGAATGGTTGACAATATTTAAAGTTATTCCGGAAGGAACAGTAATGCTAACACCAGGTGGAATTGCTATGTTACAATTTGATATTGTAAAATTACTGTTCAATACTATACTGGCTCCAAGATTAAAGGACAAATTATTATAATTTGTGAAAGGAAGATTAAAATCTTGTTGGAATTTAGTAGAGAGATAGATTGAACAACAATTTTGAAGCGTAGTTGAACTTGTTGTTGTGCATCCGTTAGTAGCAGTAGTAACAACTGAATAGGTTCCTGCTGATGTGGGTGTTATACAATTTGTATTTTCATTTGTATTCCAAGAATAACTTGGATATGTGGAAGGTGATGCACAAAGTTGTCCACCTATACAAATTGGATTATTCAAAATTGAAACTGTCGGAAGAATTCTCATATTTACTTGTATAGAACTAGCCGTAGAACAAAATCCATTTGTTACTGTCCAAGTTAATGTATAAACATTCCCTTGTACCCCGGTAAAAGTTGCTACTGGACTGGTCGCATTTGAAAATATGCCACCGTTATTACTACTCCATAAACCAGTTCCAATTGCTGGATTATTTGCATTTAAAGCAGCTATATTTCCGCATACGTTTTGGTTCGTCCCTGCGTTGGAAAAAGTAGAAGGTGCAAACGTAATAATTACATCATCAGTTGATGAAGGACAAGGTGAATTTGAAATGGCCCAGGTAATATTATAGGAATTACCGACTTGTCCTGTAAATGTAGAACTGTTTAAAGAAGAATTGCCAAAAGTCCCACCTGAACTTGAAGTCCAATTCGCTATTCCGATTGAAGGTGAATTACCTGAAAGATTAATCGTACTACTCGAAGTACTGATGCAAATATTTTGATCACTGCCTGCATTTGCAATGGTTGGAACTTGATTTACTGTTACAAGGCCAGTCGCGGTTGCTGAGCACCCATCGATATCACTTCCTATAACAGTGTAAATTGTCGTAATATTCGGTTGCACAGTGATTGATTGAGTAGTTTGATTGGCATCACTCCAAATATAATTTAAAGAATTGTTACTGGCAGTAAGAATAGCTTGGCTACCATTGCAAATCGTCAACGAATTCACAGTAAACGAAGGAAAGATATTGGAAGTAATTGCATAGGAAGCCGATGCAGTGCATCCAGAGGCATCTCTCAAAGTAAAAGTATAAGAGCCAGCAGAAATGTTATTTCTCTCATATAATTGACTATTGATATTATATGTCCAACCTGAATTAACTCCAAATGGTCGGACACCATTACTAACAGAAACATGAATAAAACCATTTGCAGAAGATCCACATTCATCTTGTTGGGTTTCGTGAAATGTAATTTCAAGAGGTTGAGCAAGGTCAATTAAGGAAGATGTGGTGCAATTATTATAATCAGTTATTACGACAGTATATGATCCAGGTGATAAGGGACCAATAAGGTTTTGAGTCGTGGATTGGGAAAGGTTTGACCATTGATAATTAAAAGGAGAAGTTCCTCCTGAAACATGATTTAATGCAATGGAATTATATGAGTTACCGTGACAATTTACTGATAACGGGTTTGCCTCTAAAGAAACTAAAATTCTTCCTGCTTGTGTTATTGTAAAATCAACTTGAGCTATTGCACAATTAGTATTGTCTTCAATTGTCAATTGGTATGTCCCTGCAGTCAAATTGCTTACTGTGTAGCCATTATTAGAAATATTAGAAGCCGATATACTTTGCCATACTAAATTATATGTGCCGCTTCCACCGGTTATGTTGCTAATTGAAATAGATCCATTATGACCTCCGAAACAAGTTACATTAGAAATGGTATTAGTAATGACAGGCGTAAACGTATTGCCGGAAACAGTAACACAAGGCCATGATTGAAAACATCCCGAAGTCCCTATTGCAGCGGCTACACAATAGCTCCCCGGTAGAAGATAATCGATTGACCGATTTATTGACCAATCAGACCATAAATAATTTGCAGGTGAAGTGGCTGCATCTGATGGTGTAACGGCAGTGATAGTTGCTGTTAATCTTTGGTTGGCAGTAAGACAGTTTAGATCAGAAGGCAGTGATGTCGAATTAATTGTTAAATTATATTCAGCCATAGGGTCTTGTATCGTTGCTTTCGACATGCTTATACATCCATCGGAAGAAGTCGCAGTTACATAGTAGCTCTTCCTGGAATGACTAGTAACGGTGATATTATCGGCAGTTGATCCCGTCTCCCATAAATACGTAACACCTGCAGGACTAGAACCATGGAATGGATTCACAGTTAAGGTATAGCCGCTACCTTGATCACAAAGTATATTAACATGAAGTGGTGGATTGGATAAAACATTGACTGGAATATGACTACTAGACCCAGCACAATTGCCTCCGGTGATCACACAATAATAATCTCCAGATTCTTTAACAATTAATGTATCATTGGTTCTATTTAATTGTGTAGTCCCATTCCACCAACTATAACTTGTTGCCCCTGAAATTGCAGAAATTGTGACATTGTCGCCATCACAAAAGGTAGTGTTTCCATGAGCAACAATCGAAGCACTAGATGAAACTTGAATTGGTAGATCGTAAAAATAACTACATCCATTTAAACCATTGTAGTGTAATGTTAATCTTGCTGTATAATCATTTGGTGGTAGATTAGAAACCGACGGGAGTATAATATTCATTACCCTTTGCTGGGTTGGCACATTAACAAATTCAGGACTATAATCAGTTGAAATTCCAGAGGATTGATATTGTGTTATTGCTCCTAATAAAATTTCGAATTCATATAAAATTCCCTTTTCAATTGGGCCAATATAATTGAAACTTAAAGGAGTCCCGGTACAAACTGGAGAATTTGAAGTAAACAAAACTGGAAAATCGTATCTTCTACTATGTCGATAAGCATACCAAAGTAAACCGCCTGGCTGAATATTATTCTGAAATGGATCTGTGCCGTAGCTTGTTCTCACATTGTCATTATAACCACCACCACCTTGCCAATCTCGCCATCTATCATAACATTCTCGTTCCGCTAAAAACATATTATGCTCATGACTTTGCCTTAAATAAGGTCCAACATAACTATCGTATCCGCCATCAATATCCCGGGATTCTGTGTTAAAAATCGGATGAAGATCAGTCTGGGGAAAATTAGTATTAGATGCAAAAGCTGATGCTATTCCGGTAAATCCTGTAGGAGTATAAGTAGAAGACATTGATCCAGTAGGGATTGTGAAATTCCGAAAGTAATAAGCTGGACAAATTCGATCTAAAAGTCTATAGAATGGCGGATAAAAATTAGACCCATCATATGTTCCTGCCATGCTAAGGGGACTTAAAGTATAACCGGTACACGTTACCGTAGGTGCGTTTAAAAAGTATCCTTCAGTATACATAAGCTCATTCGGATGTTGACTATTCCATAAATCAGCAACAGCTCTTGCATGAATTGCTATATTAGCAACCGCCTGTTCTGCAGCACACTTATCTGATTCATTCCACCATTCAGAAGCAATATGTATATAGTCAAAATGCTCTGAGCATTCATTAGTCATTCCACCAAAATGCGATACCCTAAGCAAGAATTTCAGCATTTCAGATTCAACAAATAAAGAATCGGTAACCGAATATATGGTATCAGCAGCAGATAGAAGATTAAATTGACTTGATAACCTTTCAATCGGAGAAAATAAAAAACTTGGCGTTGGGGTTTCAAAAAGAGAATTGAAATTTACTACATTGTTAATTTCTGCATCACTTCCTACAACTGCTCCAATTTCTGTAACACAATATTGCAATCGTGCTTTTTGCATAAATCTACACAAGTGATCTTGTAATGGAGTATATGAAGCCAACAATGCATCATAAGCGGTATGATTATATCCGAACATTTTACGAAGGTCATATAACAGCATATATGTAATATGATTTCTTTGTAAATACCTTAATAATGAATCTTCCTTCTCATATACTCCATCTCTATCTTGATCTACACCTAAAATTGAATTGTCTTCATTTATTATGCCATTGGTTATTTTAATAAATCCATTGATATACAATCCACGATGAGGATCACTTTCTATAGGCGGGGCTTGACTAAATGACAGGATTGAAATCAAAATAAGATAAACAAAGATGATGGCGCTTTTCATATATTTATGGATTAGTTTTAAAAAATTAAGAAATAGGCTATAGATTTCACTGTAGTTACGTAATACAACAAAGAACAAAAGCACAACAATTGCTTTCACATAGAAGTTCCAATTCAAAAAGTAGTTTTAAAGGTTAGTGTATATAATTAGAAGGTTTAAAAGAACGGAATAGCTTGTCCTTATTTGTGAATATATTAAAAAACAAGAACCAAACTATAAAGATTCAAATTGCAATCAATTTTAATTTTGAGACCACTGAATAGTTACCATTTTTTTAATTAAATTTCAAATTTATAATGGACTTAACTAGAATTGAACTCTTTTTTTTAAATGAATAGAAGCTAGACAAAGGCTTTGTAGGCAATTAAAATGACCACTATTAATATTGCTCTTTTTTATTTGGGAAATCAGAGCTTTTCACATCTTCAATGTATTGCTTGGTTGCTCCTTTTATTTCGTCATACAAATTCAAATATCGTCTCAAAAAGCGCGGATTGAATTCATGTGTAATACCCAGCATATCATGTAAAACGAGGACTTGTCCGTCTACACCGGCACCGGCACCAATTCCAATAATTGGAATGTGCACTTCCTGAGCAACCTTGGCTGCGAGTTTAGCCGGAATCTTTTCGAGTACGATGGCGAAGCAACCACTTTCTGCTAAAATGTGTGCATCTTCGAGTAACCGTTGTGCTTCTGCTTCTTCTTTAGCACGAACCACATAGGTTCCGAATTTATAAATTGACTGCGGAGTAAGACCTAAATGTCCCATGACAGGAACTCCGGCCGATAAAATACGCTCAATAGAATCTTTAACTTCCCGGCCACCTTCCATTTTCACGGCATGTGCTCCGCTTTCTTTCATGATACGGATCGAAGAGTTCAATGCTTCTTTTGAATTTCCCTGATAGGAGCCAAAGGGAAGATCTACAACGACTAATGCACGATCAATTGCGCGAACCACAGACGAGGCATGGTAGATCATCTGATCGAGAGTAATCGGCAATGTTGTCTGATGGCCTGCCATGACATTGGAGGCTGAGTCACCTACCAATAAGACATCTATGCCTGCATCATCGAGAATCTTTGCTAATGAAAAATCATATGCTGTTAGCATGCTGATCTTTTCACCTCGTTTTTTCATTTCCTGAAGCGTATGAGTAGTGATTCTCTTGTCTTCCTTTTTTGAATTTATAGGCATATTAATAAGTGTTAAACCTGATCGATCAAAACTACAAATTAGTTTAAAGCTGCCTGAAAAAATTTAGATTTGTCGGATGAAAAAGACGATTGGCCTGATTTCAATTTTTATTGTGTTTTTAAGCGCTTGTTCAACCGATTTCGATGTTGTAGGTCCGTATAAGGAGATTATTGTTATCGATGGTTTTATTAATGCGACAGATTCAGTTCAATACATTCGGGTAAAAAAAGCATTTTTAGGAGAAGGCAATGTGCTGGTTATGGCACAACAAAAAGATTCTACTAATTATAGTGACGTATTAGATGTAACCATGGAACGTCTAAACGGACAAAATGTAGTTCAGACCTTGACGCTTATCCCGGTTCCTGACAGTAGTAAGGTTAACGGCAGTTTCTACAGCCCGGATCAGGTATTATATAAATTAGCAGCAACCATATTACAGGATGGTAGTCATTACCGGATAAGAGTAAAAAACCGAATCACCGGTGTTGAAGCAATGTCAACTACTGAAATTGTGAAGGATTTAACAATGGCACCGCCTATTCGTGAACCTTATGATTTAACAACAACCGGTGTACCTCCCGCACCTGCCTTGTTTTCATTTGTTCCCGGTGAGAATTCTTTTATTTATGATTTCGTTCTTAAGTTTCATTATACAGAATTTGATTCAACGACCGGAGAAACTACTTTTAAAACAGTTGAATGGAACCGAGAAGATCAAATCTCCTCACAAAATCAAATCTCCTACAAATTTATACGTGCAGAGTTTTGGGAGTTTTTAGGTAGAGAAATCTCCTTCAAAACAGGAGTGATGCGCAGAATTGATAATTTACCGGCAGGGTATAAACCATTAGAATTTAATTTTCTCCAGGGAAGCGAAGCCATGTTAACTTATTATCAACTTCAGAATTCTTCCGGATCAGTGAATATTGATAAGCCAACTTTTACAACCGTACAAAACGGACTCGGTCTTTTTACCAGCCGGATTGTCCATCGTGAATTCAGGAGCATGCACCAAAATACCATTGCTGCTTTTGATACATCTGCCTTTACCAGAAATTTGAATTTTCGGTTTTAGTGCCTGTTTGTCATTCTTTTTTTAGCTCAAATATTTAATATTTAAAAGTCTGTCATTTTTACTGCCATTTTGTGGTTGGCATTAACATTGACAATTCGGAGCCGTAAATTTTTACTGAAAACCTACAAAACAACCCCTATACTATGAGAAAAGTTATTGGAATTGACCTTGGAACTACCAACAGTTGCGTTTCCGTTATGGAAGGTAACGAGCCGGTAGTAATTCCAAACAGCGAAGGTCGTCGTACCACGCCTTCAATCGTCGCTTTCCTGGACAACGGAGAGCGCAAAGTCGGCGATCCGGCAAAACGCCAGGCTATTACAAATCCTAAGCATACCATCTCCTCAATCAAACGCTTCATGGGTGAAACGTTTGATCAGGTGACAAAAGAAAAAGACCGTGTGCCATATGAAGTTGTCAAAGGTGACAACAATACACCACGAGTGAAAATTAATGACCGTCTGTACACGCCACAAGAAATTTCAGCTTTGATTCTTCAAAAGATGAAAAAAACTGCTGAAGATTATTTAGGCCATGAAGTAACAGAGGCTGTAGTTACAGTACCGGCTTACTTCAATGACAGTCAGCGTCAGGCAACAAAAGAAGCAGGCGAGATTGCAGGATTAAAAGTACTCCGCATCATCAACGAACCAACTGCTGCTGCTTTAGCGTATGGTTTGGATAAAAAATCAAAAGATGAAAAGATTGCTGTATTCGATCTTGGTGGAGGTACATTTGATATTTCAGTTCTTGAATTAGGTGATGGCGTTTTTGAAGTAAAGTCAACCAATGGAGATACACATTTAGGTGGTGATGATTTCGATCAGAAAATTATCGATTGGTTAGCTGATGAATTTAAAAAAGATGAAGGAATTGATTTGCGTAAAGATCCAATGGCATTGCAACGCTTGAAAGAAGCTGCTGAAAAAGCAAAAATTGAATTGTCAAGTTCTATGCAGACAGAAATCAATTTGCCTTACATCATGCCTGTAGATGGAATTCCTAAACATTTAGTGAAGTCGTTAACTCGTGCAAAGTTTGAGCAATTGTGTGATGATTTGATCCAACGTACAATGGAGCCTTGTAAAAAAGCTTTATCAGATGCTGGTATTAAACCCTCTGAAATTGACGAGGTGATTTTAGTAGGAGGTTCTACACGAATTCCTGCCATTCAAAATCTGGTTGAGAAATTTTTCGGAAAAACTCCTCACAAAGGCGTGAACCCCGATGAAGTTGTTGCAATCGGTGCAGCCATCCAAGGCGCAGTACTTACCGGTGAAGTAAAAGATGTATTGTTACTGGATGTAACTCCACTGAGCATGGGAATTGAAACCATGGGTAGTGTGATGACTAAAATGATTGAGTCGAATACAACCATTCCAACGAAGAAGACAGAAGTTTTTTCGACTGCATCCGATAATCAGCCTTCAGTTGAAATCCATGTATTACAAGGCGAGCGTCCGATGGCAAAAGATAATCGTACGATTGGTCGTTTCCATTTAGATGGCATTCCGCCTTCATCTAGAGGAATTCCTCAAATCGAAGTTACATTTGATATAGATGCCAATGGAATTCTTCATGTAACGGCAAAAGATAAAGCAACAGGTAAGTCTCAAAACATTCGTATTGAAGCTTCATCCGGATTGAGTGATGAAGACATCAAGAAAATGAAAGCAGAAGCTGAGGCGAATGCTGAGTCTGACCTTAAAGTAAAAGCTGAAGCAGAAAAAATCAATCAGGCTGACTCTTTAATTTTCCAGACTGAAAAACAAATCACTGAATACGGTGATAAATTATCAGCAGGAAATAAAGAAGCAATTCAGAAAGCATTGAGTGAATTGAAAGATGCACACAAAGAACGTAATCTGGACATGATCGATACTTCAATGGCTTCATTGAATGCAGCATGGCAAACAGCTTCATCTGAAATGTACAAAGCTACACAGGATGCCGGTCAGGCCGAAGGTCAACCACAAGGTGAAGCCGGACAATCTAATGCCGGTGATGCTGAAGTTACTGATGTAGATTTTGAAGAAGTAAAAGAAGACAAAAAATAAGTCTTGCATTTACAGCATAAAAAAAGAGGAACACTAATTGGTTCCTCTTTTTTTTTAATCAATATTCAGGTCTTTACAATTACATCTTTACTAATCTTGTTGCACCACGACTATCAGTACCATTGACAATAATGAAGTAAACACCAATTGGTAATTCATGTAAATCAAGTTCGTACCAGTTTTCACGAATCGGTTGAATAGTAACGTTAAATAATTTTCCGGCTGCATCGAAAACGGAAATCTCATTCGCTTTTCCATTTGAAAGGTGAAGGAAAGCCTTGTCGCTTGCAGGATTTGGAATGACAACAAGGTCAGCAGGTTTAAATAAGTTACTTAAGCCTGTAATAGTTGTTGCTTTACAATTTCCATATACAAATGGATTTGTCTTTTCTGCATCCTGATTAATTACATCTTTAATCAGGTTAATGCAAACTGCTGTATCAGTGATTGCAGAATAATAAATTCGAACCAGATCCTGCGGAACAAAGGAACGTTGGATGGAAGAATCTTCCACAGAAATTGCAAATACCTCATTCGTTGCTGAACGAAAACGGACATCAACCGGAAAGTTGATTGGATCTGCTAAACTGACAACACTACTAATGGTTACACCGCTTAAGCTAAATTGATATGCTTTCACATTTGCTGTAGGATTTGAAATCTCTACATCAATATAATTATTCGTTAGGTTGATATTCTTAATAGAAAGCCCGACGGAGTCAGTAGGGTTCAGAATGTTTCTAGGAAAATTGCAATAATTGTGAACACTTCCACCCGGATGCGTTGGATTTCCACGTTGACACCAGTTCACTAATGAAGCATCGTAAACTGATATACGTGCATCTCCGTTAAGATCATAACAAATACTTGGAGGCAATCCGTCTTCAATAAAATCCATATAGGTAGTAACGTCTTGCGAATTTAACTGAGAATCGGTGAAAGCATCACCATAGACTCCCGGGCCATTACACAGTCCGTTACAATCCATTTCAGCAGTACCTGCAGGGATTCCTAAACAATCAGTGTATGGTGTACAATTTTGTAGTCGGGTAAATACCAATGTACCTGTAGCTCTGGAAAGATTGATACAAATTTGTACAACATTATTTGCAAAGTTTATTTCATTACGCCCGAGTGCATCCGGCATGTGACGGGAGTTAACGAGAATCGCCATTCGATAATCTCCATCCGGCACATCTGTTACATCTAGCCACTGACATTGAGTTCCGCTTCCATAAGCATCGTAACAACCGACAGAAATTCCCATGTTTCCGCAAGTATACTGACCAAAACCACACAAATCGATTACACAAAATCCATTCTTATGTCCTGCCGGTACTGGAACTCCGCTCAACGTTGATAAACGATAATCTCCATAACCTTCATAATGAGCATGACCATGACAATTATTCAAATTGAATTGACCGGGTTGTGAAGAGGGCGAACCGATATAATAATCCTGAGTTCCAATATTGTTAATCTTTGTTCTGAACGTGATAACTTGACGAACACCATAGCCGAGAACGCACCCTTCGTCAACATCGCAAGTGGTTGCATTGCGTGTCATTATTGACAACGTACTAACTAAGGCAAGAGAGTCAAGTTGAAGATCCGGTCCATTGCATAACGGACTTGGAGGATAAACACAATTGCCATTGCTTACTGTTGCCACCGGATTGTAATTACAAGCAGCCGGATCCATGCAACCGGTTACCGGACCTACGTATGAAAATGTAAATTGAATCGGACCGGCGCAATCGTTTAAGTTATCGCCGATACGCACCAAATAACGGGCGCCTGCAACTAATACGACATCCATATTGGCTTGTGTACCACAATTGTTATCGTCATTGTAAGCAAATGTTCCGGCAGGTCCTTCCTGAAGTGGAAGTGAAGGACAAGTGGTATATAACCAGATTTGTGTATTACAAGTGTTTAATGAGCAAGTTGTAAAATTATAAGTACCAGTAACGCCAGGTGTATAGGTATACCATGTGTCATCAAAATCTGCAGTATAGGTTCCGGCTGTTGTCAGTGGAATTGGAAGAGTGCAGAAACTGCCTTGAGGGCAATTAAATTGATGTTGTGCTATGGAACCAAATGCCGCTCCTTGTGCTATTAACACTCCATCGACATAAACATAATATCCACCCGGAGTGAATATTCCGTCTCCGAATGAATCGTGAATCGTGAATTGTGCACAAGAATTTTGTGCAACACAAATCGTGTCTCCGGTGCTTAATCCGGAAGCTATGATAGTTCCTGTGTTGTCAGCAATTTCCCAACTCGTTTCCTGAGGATAATTGTCTGGAACGATCCTTACAATAACTTCTGAAAGTCCCGGAGGACAAACAGCATTGCCGGTTAACACAAATAATAAAGCAAAAAAACTGAGTATGGATTTTTTCATTTTGTTTTGGTTAGGAAAAAATGAATGTAGAAAATTTTTTCAAATTTTCAGCCTTACTAACTTAAATTTTAAGGCCGATTTTACGCCATTTACCAGGGAAATTCAGTTTGTCGTCTCTTGGCAAGAGATTACCCTTCTTTCTGTTGGCATTTAGTATTCTGTTTTCTGTATACAGTATTCAGAATACTACTATCTAATACACAATACTGACTATTGATTACTGAATAAAGATTCCAGTTCAATCAACCGAGAGGAACTAAAAGCTTAAAACTAAAATTACGCCCCATATTGTAGATGCCAATTCTTCCTGTTGCATTATTGGTATCAGAATATTTTAATCGACTTAAGTGGCTCTGATAGGCAACATCTGTAAGATTAGAAATTGCAAAGATAAACGAGCAGATTGATTTGTTTTTTGTAAAAACATCGACACCTAACCCTAGGTTTAGCAGTGTATAATCCGAGGTACTTGTTTCAGTATGATAAGCACTGTATATATTGTTCTGATCAAAAAAATGGTTGAGGTCAATTTTAAAATATCCATTTCTAAAACCTTTCGTTACTTTCTTTAAATCAAAACGAAGTTCACTGGAAAATTTAGCCGGCGGAGTTAATGGTAAATATTTAGTTGAATCAGATTGATTCAATTGAATAGAACGGACGTAAGAAAAGCTATTCATAAAGTGCAACCAGTCGAGCGGATGAGGGTGAATATCAATAGTTATTTCTCCACCTTGTTGTTCGGCATTTCCGGAAGAGAATTGAAAAACATTGGATTCTTCTCGGATGGAATCTTGTCCAAAAGTATTCGTAAGTCGGTTTAAATAAATGAAATCATCAATGCGATTTGCAAATAAATCCATTTCAACCAATACGTGATCACTGTTTATTCCTAAAACATAATCTACCTGGAAACTTTTTTCTGATTTGAACAATGGATTTCCTATTTCATACCGACTCGTTCCTTCGTGAAC
>JAYSPU010000322.1:0-1995 GCA_043721935.1 Bacteroidota bacterium
CTACTCGTACCGTAAAGCTTCGATTGGATCCAGACGCGCTGCTTTTGAAGCCGGATAATAACCTGAAACTAATCCAACAATAAAACATAGAGTAAACCCGAGGATAATCCATAGCCACGGAATGATAAAACCGGAACCCAGAATCATTGACATTAAGTTGCCGATTAAAATACCAAGTACAATTCCTAATAATCCACCCATCTGACAAATTAAAATTGCTTCGAATAGAAATTGTTTACGAATCAATGCAGGAGTTGCACCGATTGCTTTTCGAATACCGATTTCTCTTGTTCGTTCTGTTACTGATACCAGCATGATATTCATCAATCCAATTGCAGCTCCCAAAAGTGTGATTAATCCGATGATGGTTGCTGCTATCGTGACATAGCTCATTTGTGAGATCAACATATTGGCAATGCTATCGCTCTTCGTGATTTCAAAAGTATCATCTTCACCAATTCTGTTCTGCCGTATGATCCTGAACATTCCGGTTGCTTCACCAATAGCCGCATCCATCATTTTCACATCGTCTACACTCACATTAATAGAAAAAGACATGTTGGGTGTGCTGTAATTTTGTTTCGCATTGAACAAGGGTATCAAACACATTTTATCTCCTCCGAATCCCATTGATGAACCTTTTTCTTTGAGCGTACCAATCACTCTGTATTTGACATTACCAACTGAAATTATTTTTTCAATAGGGTCACCGATTGGAAATAATTTATCGACAATGTCTTTTCCAATGATGATTACATTCGTCCCGTTTTGAACTTCACTGTTTGAAAAGTTTCGGCCTTCACTTAAGTTGTAGCCACCTGTAATCAGATAGTTTTCATTGGCACCCATTACCAGAATATTCGGATTCGTTTTTTTATCGTCGTATTTAACTGTTGATGTTCTGGAAGCCATTGTACTAATGGATACGATGGATGGAAAGTTGTATTCTTCTACAAAAGCATTTGCCTGGCGATAATCAATGGGTCTGAATTTTTTTGGTCTTTTACCTTTGTTGCCAACCCGGATATGCATTCCACGGTTTTGAATCGTAAAAGAATTAGCGCCCATGCTCTGGAAGTTGTTACTAATAGAGCCTTTTAATGCATCAATGGCCGTTAAAATTCCTACTAAAGCCATGATTCCAATACTAATAATGAGCGCTGTGAGCACTGTTCTTAGCAAATTGCTCTTGATGCTTTGCAGTGAAACCTTTAAATTTTCAGAAAATTCCATCTTTCGACGTGAATGTAGAAAAGAACTTTCATATTCAGCACATAATTACCGGTTAAAAGTGTGTTAAGATTCAAGTCTTTTTTCTGTTTTTAAAATATTTATAGCGTATATTTGTTAAGTTAGAAACCCCAAAAACAAATTCTTAATGAAAAAATTAATCGCCATCTTCTCTTTAGTAGCGTTCTTCGCTGTTTCTTATGCTCAGACACCTGCTAATGCACCTGTTAAAAAAGCTACGACTGAAGCTAAAGCTGAGTCAAAAGCTCCTGCAGCTGCAAAAGCATCTTGCTGTAAAAAAGCAAATGCTGCATGTTGTAAAAACAATAAAGAAGCAAAAGCATGTACACCTGAACAAAAAGCTGCGTGTGCTAAAAAAGGTGAAGCGGAAGCTTCTGCCGGACATGCTGGTTGCAATCATGCTAAAGAAGCCAAAGCTGAATCAACTGATGCTCTTCCGGCTGTAGCTGCACCTGCTACAATTGAAGTAAAATAATTTTACAATTTGATTAAAAAAAGAGCCATCTATGATGGCTCTTTTTTTTGTGCTGCATTTTTTTAATTGTTACAAAAACAATAGGGAGAATGACTTTTGTAATAAAAGGTTATAAGAAATTTTTCATTTCATCAAGCGATTGAATTTCATACGTTGGTTGTTCATTGTGTGCATCCTTGTTCGGATTAAAATACACCGTATCCCAACCCGCTTCTGCGGCTCCCAGGATATCGACTTCAAGTCCGTCGCCAATCATCATACATTCATTC
>JAYSPU010000323.1:0-1525 GCA_043721935.1 Bacteroidota bacterium
TTTTTTGAAATTGATAATAATCTTCAAAAACTTTCGGATAAAATTTCCAGGAAAGAAAATCTAAGAAGCCCTGATAGCGATCGAATTTTTCTAAAAATGTTTCATACTCATTTTCGAAATCAATTGGTTTTAAATGTGCATTCGGCAAGTCAGTATATGGTTTTTCTTCTTTCAGAATTATTTTTTGTAAGTCAACCGGCCAGCCTCCAAATGGTTGTCCAAGGTCGCCTCGAAACATGTTCTTTACTGAATCAGGAAAAGAAAGATCATTGCCTTTTTCATATATATCTTTTACACTCAACTTATTTGTTACCATAAACATGGCCATGTCGCCCACTACTTTGGAAGATGGAGTTACTTTAATAATATCACCAAACATCAGATTAACTTCTTCATACGTGGTTTTTATTTCATCCATTCTCTCTTCCAATCCCAACGATATTGCCTGTGGTTTCAAATTTGAATATTGACCGCCGGGAATTTCATGTTTATAAACTTCTGCTGTTCCTGCCTGTAATCCGCTTTCGAATGGAAAATAATATTCCCGTACGCGTTCCCAATAATTTGAAAATGCATTCAACGAATTAATGTCCGTTTTACCTTCGTATGGAGTGTACTTCAGTGTTTCTACAATGGAATTAAAATTGGGCTGCGATGTCAATCCGCTCATTGATCCCAGACAAACATCAACTATGTCAACTCCTGCTTCTATCGCTTTTAAATACATGGCACTTTGTACTGACGATGTATCGTGTGTATGTAAATGAATTGGAATGGAAACTGCTTTCTTTAATTCGCGGATTAATACCTCGGCAGAATACGGTTTTAAAAGTCCTGCCATGTCTTTAATAGCGAGAATATGCGCGCCTTCATCTTCCAGTTTTCTGGCTAGATCAAGATAATATTGCAGTGAATATTTTTGTCGGTTCGGATCGAGAATGTCACCGGTGTAACAAATTGCAGCTTCGGCAATTCCACCGGTCAGTTCACGAACTGCTTTGATACTTTCTTTCATACTGTCAACCCAGTTGAGTGAATCAAAGATTCTGAATACGTCAACTCCATTCTCCCAGCTTTTCTCAATAAATTTTGAAACGAGATTATCAGGATACGAAGTGTAACCAACTGCATTCGAGCCTCTGATAAGCATCTGTAACATTATATTTGGAATAGCAGAGCGTAAATCCTGTAAGCGTTTCCATGGTGACTCATGTAAAAAACGGAGTGCAACATCAAATGTAGCTCCGCCCCAAACTTCCATTGAAAAAATTTCGGGATGATGCGCAGCAAAACTTTCTGAAACTTTCAACA
Source organism: Bacteroidota bacterium (assembly GCA_043721935.1). Taxonomy (GTDB): domain Bacteria; phylum Bacteroidota; class Bacteroidia; order AKYH767-A; family 2013-40CM-41-45; genus JADKIH01. Next base: position 1,312 of record JAYSPU010000323.1, read on the forward strand.
TGTCAACGGTACGGAAACGAGTAGCAAGTAACGATTGATGGGCGTCTCGTAATGTCGTATCTGTAAACAGGACTTGTTTTTGTTCTTTGATCCAAGATGAAAATTTTTCAGGTCCCAGATTATCTAACAATTGTTTCGTTCCGTCCGGTACCTTTGCTAGTTTATCAAATGCAGGAATTTGCGGAGCGATAAATTCTTTTGTTACTGTTCCTTT
>JAYSPU010000324.1:0-5278 GCA_043721935.1 Bacteroidota bacterium
TCTTCTGGTTCCTGACATTGGCTCAAAATTTCCACTGGTCATTTTAATCTCCGGTTCCGGCCCGACAGACAGAGACGGAAATAACCAGAGCATGAAAAACAATTCTCTCCTCATGCTGGCAGATAGCTTTCAGTCTGCCGGGATCGCAAGTTTCCGATTCGATAAAAGAGGAATAGGAGAAAGTGCTGATGCAATGAAAAAGGAATCAGACTTGCGAATTGAAGATTTTATAAACGATGTAAAAGGTTGGATTACCTTATTGTCAAAGGACAAGCGTTTTACAAAAATAATAGTTGCAGGTCATAGCGAAGGTTCGCTTATTGGTATGGTTGCTTCTCAAAATGAACCAGGCGTAAAAAAATTTATTTCCATTTCCGGTGCCGGCCAGTCTGCCGATACATTATTAAAGATTCAGTTGAAAGATCAACCGGGAGAAATAAAAAAATCAATCTATCAAAAACTCGATTCATTAAAACAACGATACACGATCCCAAATGTACCTTCAATGTATTATGCTTTGTTTCGTCCCAGTGTGCAAGGATATCTGATTTCATGGTTTCAATATGATCCGCAAATTGAAATTAAGAAACTAACGATTCCGGTTTTGATTATTCAGGGAACGACTGATGTCCAGGTTTCCGTTGATCAGGCAGATCGTTTAGCTGCTGCAGCTGTGAAGAGTCAAAAGTTAATCATTGAGAATATGAATCATGTACTCAAGACTTGTCCAACAACTGATCGAGCCACTCAAATCGACACGTATAACAATCCTGATCTTCCTCTTGCCACCGGATTCATGACTGAAATAATTGCCTTCATTAAAAAGTAAAATACGTTCGGGTCAATCCAAAATCTATTGATCTATTTTGGTTGCCTAATTCCCTGTTCTTACTAAATTTAACCCGCGTATTTTTCCCGCGGAGATCACGGAAAGACAATAGAATTTCGCGGAAAGCAATTCACAAGCTTTTATGTTGATTATTTAATCCGGAAATTCATAGACGACTAATCGGTTAAATTATTTGCAGACGTACCAAAAATTTTTTTTTCCATAAACGGCTGATCGCTGATCGCTCACCCAATGCCCAAAAAAAATCCCGCTCGATTTATCGAGCGGGATTTTTTAGAAGCCGAAATGATTAGTAGTCCATTCCGCCGCCCATACCCGAAGGCATAGAAGGACCAGCTTTGTCTTCTTTAATTTCAGCAAGTACACACTCAGTAGTGAGCAACATTCCTGCAATTGAAGCAGCGTTTTCTAATGCAACGCGGGTTACTTTGGTTGGATCGATAACACCGGCAGCTAATAAGTTTTCATATTTGTCAGTGCGTGCATTGTAACCGAAGTCATCTTTGCCTTCACGTACTTTTTGTACGACAATAGATCCTTCCATTCCTGCATTCGCAACGATTTGACGAAGTGGTTCTTCCAATGCGCGTTTAATGATTGCAACACCGGTAGTTTCGTCTTCATTGTCACCAACTAATTTGTCAAGACCTGCAATTGCACGGATGTAAGCAACGCCACCACCCGGTACGATTCCCTCTTCAACTGCAGCACGAGTTGCATGTAAAGCATCGTCCACACGGTCTTTCTTTTCTTTCATTTCAACTTCAGTAGCAGCACCGATATATAATACGGCAACACCACCGGCAAGTTTAGCTAAACGCTCTTGTAATTTTTCACGATCGTAATCAGATGTAGTAGATTCGATTTGAGCTTTGATCTGGTTGATACGAGCAGTGATATCTGATTTTTTACCGCTTCCGCCAACGATTGTTGTATTGTCTTTGTCGATAGTGATTTTCTCAGCTTTTCCTAAGTAGGTAAGGTCTGCGTTTTCTAATTTGAAACCACGCTCTTCGCTGATCATTGTTCCACCGGTTAAGATTGCAATATCTTCCATCATCGCTTTACGACGATCGCCAAAGCCCGGAGCTTTAACAGCAGCAACTTTTAAAGAACCACGAATTTTATTTACTACTAATGTAGCTAACGCTTCTCCGTCGATGTCTTCAGAAATAATTAATAGCGGATTGCCTGATTGAACTTGCTTCTCAAGAATCGGAAGTAATTCTTTCATGTTGCTGATTTTCTTATCGTAGATCAGAATGTGTGGCTGCTCAAGAACCGTTTCCATCTTGTCTGCATTCGTTACAAAGTATGGTGAAATGTAACCACGATCGAATTGCATACCTTCTACAACTTCAACAGTAGTTTCTGTTCCTTTTGCTTCTTCAACTGTAATAACACCTTCTTTTTTAACACGTGCCATTGCATTTGCAATCAGTTTTCCGATTTCAGCGTCGTTGTTTGCAGAGATTGAAGCAACTTGTTCAATTTTCTTATTGTCATCTCCGACCTTCTGACTTATTTTCTGAAGGTATTCTACTACTTTAACAACTGCTTTGTCGATACCGCGTTTTAAATCCATTGGATTTGCACCTGCGGCTACGTTTTTTAATCCTGCCGTTACAATTGCCTGAGCAAGTACAGTTGCAGTTGTAGTTCCATCACCGGCAACATCAGCTGTCTTAGAAGCAACTTCCTTAAGCATTTGTGCACCCATGTTTTCTACATTATCTTTTAGTTCGATTTCTTTCGCTACTGTAACACCATCTTTAGTGATGATAGGAGAGCCGAATTTTTTATCGATTATTACATTACGTCCTTTTGGACCCAGTGTAACTTTCACTGCATTTGCCAAAGCGTCTACGCCTCTTTTCAGTCGGTCGCGTGCTTCAACGTTAAAGTTTATATCTTTTGCCATTGTTGTTTGATTTTAAATGTTGAGAATTAGTTGTAATTGAAAATTGGATTAAAGAATTGCAAAAATGTCGCTTTCGCGCATGATCAAATATTCTTTGCCTTCGATCGTGATTTCCGTTCCGGCATATTTTCCGTAAAGAACGCTGTCTCCGATTTTTACTGTTAAAGGCTCATCTTTTTTACCATCTCCGATGGCAATTACTTTTCCACGTTGTGGTTTTTCCTTTGCTGTGTCCGGAATGATAATTCCGCCAGCGGTTCTCTCTTCTGCCTTAGCTGCTTCCACGAGGACGCGGTCAGCAAGTGGTCTTAAAGAAACTGATTTCATGTTTTGTGTTATTTTTGAGTTAGACAAAATATAATTTTTAAAAGTTGTATCGCCTGTTTGTCAGTTATTATGCCAGTTGGGCATAATAGAAGAATGCCTGCCATCTTTGTCATTCACCTGAATCGGACGTAAAATACTGTCAGTTATCAGGTGTCATGATGACACAAAAAAACCTCTTAGAGAAGAGGTTTTCAGTGAATTATTTCTGATCCGGTGTGGCCGGTTGTGGTTGATCTGGCTGAGGGCCTCCCGGCTGCTGTTGTGCCGGTTGTTGAACCGGTGCTTGTTGAGGAGCACTTGTTGCACTTTCGGCTTTTTCCTGTAGAGATGATCCGATGTTACGATCTTGTTTGTTCGGTAAAGACAGACCGGCTGCTAAGCATAATACCACTAAGGTTAAAGCAAGGCCCCAGGTTAATTTCTCAATGAAGTCAGAGGTTTTTTTAACGCCCATAACCTGACTTGATCCAATAATTCCTGTTGAGATTCCGCCACCTTTTGGGTTTTGTACTAATACAACTAATACGAGCAAAATGCACGTGATGATAATGAGGATGGTAATAGCAGTATACATTAAAGGTCCTGGTTTTCCGTGTGGTTTATTTGTAAGTCAATTTCCTTAACAAGGGCGGCAAAGTAAGTCTTTTTTTCCGGTTGTAGCAAGCTTAATTTTTCATAACAACTTCGTGCTTTAAGTAAATGTCCTTGTTGGTAATATACTTTTGCAAGTGTCTCAGAAACAAGATCTTCATGCTCAGTTACACTCTTTTTTGCCTGACTTACCGGAGAATAAAACTCTGCCTTCGATGCTACTATGCGTGGTTCGGTCGCAATAAAGCGATCAACTAATGCGTCTTTCTCCTTCTTTTTTTCATTGGTGACAAATGACTGTGTTTCGCTTTTCGGAGTTTGAATTGCAGGCACATCATCGGCATGTACTTCTTCTACTATTCCAAATCCTGGCGAATTCGTTTTCTTCAGCCAATCCAGGAATGTTGTGCTGCCTGCTTTAGTAGCCTTGTCAACAATCGGTTCTTCCGTTTCAGTTTTCGCAATCGGTGGTAATTGTTCAAGAGCTGAAAGAATGGTTGACTCTAAGGCATATTCTATCTGGCCTAAATCTATTGCATCGATCACTTGTTCAGTAGCCGATTGTATGCGTTCCTCAGCGAGAAGGACTTCGGGTTTGCCTACTTCAACTTCCGGTTGAACAGAAGCAATCGGTTGATCAATCTTTTCGGTAATGTGAGTTGAGACAGGAGGAATAATTTGTTCTTCCTTACTTAAAAACTTATCCGACACTATAGGAGTATCGATAATTTCAGTAGGAATAGAATGAAAGATTGGACTTTCTATTCGTGCTTCCGGTTGTGCTACTTTTTCTTCCGTCCTTTCTTCTGTTTTTTCAAACGAAGTAGGAGAACCTAATATTTCTACCAATCTTTTCCTGATAATTTCATGCGGATCAGTTGATTCTTCCGCTTGTTTTTCCTGTACCTGTTCATCTTCAATAATTGGAGGAGAATGAGTCAGAAAAGTTTGTTCTACAGGTTCCGGAATCGTTATTGAAATTGGTTCCGAAGGTTCCGGTATCGGTTCGCTCAGTTTAATCACCGGAGGAGCGATAGGTTCAAGGATAAATGGTGAAGTTGTCGGTGCAGGAGCCGATGTAAATAATGGAGTTGATTTACGATGCAATAACTGATAAAGAGATTTTCTGTCTCCACTGTAAGCCGCAGCAATTTTTAAATATTTATCATACAATACATCGGAATGGTCTGCCATTGCTTTCGCTAAGAGAGCATGGGCAGTTTGAAAGTATGGAAACTCAGCAGTGAATTGACGCAATACCTTAATCGCCTCCGGCGAAGTAGTGCCTTCCGGCTCCATCAACTTTATAAATTGGCGCTGATCCATTACCAGTTTATTATTGCTTTATTAAAAATGTCAGTAACCAATTGGTCGTTTATATCGGTGATCAATTCATTTTCTACTGCTACCAGATTACTCGATGAAGGATAATCGGCGAAACGAGTAAAAGTTGTTTCGAAATTTTGTTTCTCGTCTTTGATGTTTGTGAATTTCACATTGACCGTAATTGATAATCGGTTACGGGCTGCTGTTTCATTCGATTGAATCGCTTGCGGTGTAATATTATAAGAAACAATTGCTCCTTCAAA
>JAYSPU010000325.1:0-4087 GCA_043721935.1 Bacteroidota bacterium
TTTCTTTAGCCATTTTACCGCTTTGCGTTTGTAAAGTCCCTTTTCCCATTTTATCCATTTTATCAGTCGTGTGTTCAGTCGATTGAAGATATATCGTAGCTGTCCTTTTGAGAATTTACTATAGTAATTAATAATTCCTCTAAGTACTGGTCTGATTTCTTCGGCCAATTCTTCCAACGGTTTACGCCGCTTGTGAATCTTCATGGCCTTGATTTTTCAGTAAAATGACCGTCCTATTCGCTTAGACTTCGCTCTTATCATTCTGACTTTTAAACTGTCTTCCATCTTTTGTACAGCATTGCTTTTGCGGTTGACACATTCATTCAAGACACACACGAAGAAGGATTAAAGAAGTAAAAAAAAGAAGGGTTTAGAAGCACAACTGTTCGTTTACCTACACTTGAGACGAAGCACAAAGCTTCATTTAACCACTGAACCGCCAATTTCTTGTAGGTGCTGTTACAAGCTTCCCTTCTGTCTGTCGTGGTTGTTCTGTTCATTGTTTGTCGTGTTTTTGGTGCGTTGGCTTGGTAGCTCTTTTGGATTTTTTAGCGTTGGTCAGTGCGTTGAAAAAAAATACAAATGTGCTACCAAATGCGTTGGTTAATATTTTATTGTTCTTAATTCATAGATGTTCCTTAAATCCAATTCAAAACTTTTAAAAATATTCCTCTTACTGTGAACTTAATTATTTCATCTTCGGACAAAACAATGTTTTCAAAAGAATCATCGTAACTTACTGGTTTAAGAATAATAGATTCATGGCGAAAACTGTCTGTTGAAAAGCTCTTTGTACTGTTGTATTCCTTAATCGTATATCCTGAACCATAATCACCATCTTGTATACTTGTACATTCTGCAAGTACAATTTCACCAATTCTGCTACCAGCGGTATATTGCTCAAATAGACAATATGAACCATTTGGTATTTTTTTATTCATAGATTCTCCAATAACTTGTGCAATGAAGTAACCTTTTTTCGGACTCACCTGCATTGGCAATTCTGCCCATCTAAATTCTTCATAAAATTGGGGATCTGTAAAATCGCTTGCAGCAACTTTTATATCGTAAATTGGAACAGCATTTACAAATGGCTTCACTGATTCAAATGGAATTATTCTTGGGACATTGTGTTTTACTTCAGATATTAAGTTTATATCATTACTAATATTTATATACTTTTTTAAATATTGTTTTAAATTATCATTGCAAGCATAAATGTAAACTCCTTTAATGCCTCTATAAAGAACAGTTTTATATATATTTACAATATATGCTTTTAGGTCATTAATATCACTTACCCCATTTTTGCCATACTTATCAAAATATTTTGTTTTATCTATTACAATTTCATTTAGTTTTGGATCATAGTCAATTTCTAAACCAAAAATGATTGCTGCATAATTTAAATCATAGCCCTGTGTAGTATGAATACATCCAATTTGTTCAAATGCGTTTTGGGAGGTAATCCAATCATTGTAGGTTTTATTCCATTGAAATTCCATACCATCGATTCTAATATCAATTGCATTTAAATCAAGGTTTTCTTTTCGTTTAGGGTCTGACTTCCATTCCCAGGAATATCCAGCGATCATTCTGCAAAGACCATTTTCATTCTCTTTAATTTTTAATTTGTTGTAGAGGGAATTAAAGGAATTGAAATATTCCAATTCAAAATCTGCAGGTAAGTCAGGCTTTTTATTTACATAACAATTTAAAAGTTCATCAATAAAAGTAATATAATCGTTCCCGCCTTTAGTTCTCATTTGAGATTTGAGGCTTAACTTTAAAGTATCTGGTTTATTTAGCAGTTCAGTAAATTTAAATTCATCTATATCAGAAGGTTTTACTGATTGTGCGGCATCGTAAAAGAAAATTTGATTACGACTATTCGCCATAATCCAATCCAATTCATTTCCATCATCACCCAGACCTAATAATTCGTTCTTTTTTTTGAATTCTCCTCTCCAACTTATATTTCTATATTGTCTTAGCCTGTGTGCTTCATCTACAATTAACAAATCATATTTAATCCCTAATTTAAAAGTTTCAGAAGGAGACATAACCATTTGTTTTTTCAAGCCGGGAACATTGTTAAATACCTTTTTGATGGTTTCTCTTAATGGAGTCATAGCTATCACAAACCCAATTTTCGCTTTAGGGTATTTTTTTTGAAATTCTTTGATCAAACTAATTTCATAAATATCATCCTCTTTAATATCAACATCCTCAATGTCGTTTACATCACTTACTAATAATTTCATAAGGTAAGTTGCCAAAATTGTTTTTCCTGTGCCTGCACTTCCGCTTACAAAAATTGAATTCCCTTGTGAGTTGTTTATGTTTGTGAGTATTTCTAAAACTGACTTGTATTGATCATCATTTAGTGACTTGTAAGGGGAGTATTTGAATAATTCTGAATTTTCAATTTCCGCAAGTGACTTAGAAACAATTTTTTTTTCAATTAACTTCTGCCAAACCGTATAAAATAAATTTTTATATAAATCTTGTTGATAATAGTTGTGATTTTGATGTCCTAGATTTAAATTTTCGGTTGTAAACGTTCCTTCTGCATTAATATACTGTATAAGTCTAGACTCTAAGTCTAAAGTTGCCGATTTATTAAATTTATCACTACCAATAATATTAACAGTTTGAAAGAGGTCGGCCTTTTTGGGATTCGTCAAATGGTTTTTTAACCTTAGCGATGCGTTATTTGATTCACCTATATATGCTTTACTTACTCCTTCATTCTTCAAAAAATATACAAGCGGCCATTGATTCTTAACCCATTGATTTTTCTCAATTTCCTTAATAGATTCAAGATTAAACGGATATGGTTCTGATACTTGAATAGATAATTCAAAATCTTTATAATTCATCATACTTTTTGGATGTTCCTTTTGATTTGTCAATTTGATATTTTTCTCCATTTGTTTTGATTTTGTCCAAAACAATTTCCTTTACATCAAATCCATATTTTTCAGCAAGCAAAAACGCAAATGAAAAAATGTCGGCAAGTTCCTCTTTTACTTTTTCAGTATTTGCTTCATCTGCTTTCTTCCAAAGAAATAATTCTAAAAGTTCAGCAGATTCAATGCTTATAGCTAATGCCAAATCTTTTGGATTATGAAATTGCTCCCAATCTCTTTCATTTCTGAATTTCAAAAGTGCTTGTATTATTTCTTCGCTTTCCTTCATTATTTATTTGGTTTGTGCATTGTCAATGCCATTTTATATTCTGCTTCATAAGGCAAATTTAATTGTGATACCATTTCTGGAATTGCTAATGACCAACTCACATAGTAATAAGCTAAAATATGGTAGCCTGAAAAAGTCTTGTCTTTTATAGCGTTAATTCGATAATTGTCTTTGTCGGGTCTATAGCCTTGGGTTCCTTGCATTGCAATTTCAGTTGCTATTTTTTTAATTTCCCCTATAGGCATTGCTTCAAAAAACTGCAATGCATCAACCATAAACATGGCGACAGCCATGTTTATGCCTATTTGCTCTTGCGATTTTTGAAATTTGTCCATTTCCCTTTGTTTGTAAGGGTCTTTGGACTCTAAATCATAAGGATCTTTTTCAATTGAAGAGAGAAGGTTGTCAATATCTGTTCTTTTTGTTCTATACTCATGTTCATTAACAAGTTCAAAGTTCTTGTCAACCTTTAAGTCTTCAGCCCAATGTAAAACCAATTCATATTCTTCAGCAGGTTCTTTGTCATCTTTGTATTGAAGATACTCATCATAAAAATCTGTAGCATGTTTTAATTCAATTGATGTTGCATTAAAATCTTTGATAAAATCAAAACCAAATAATTCTTTGAACTGAATTGCATTTACCAAATTGTAAACCTTGCTTTTTGAAATGATATCCTTTGGAGAGAGTTCAACAATCTTTTTTTCAGTTACAGCCTTAAGACCTTCTTGCAACATATTGTAAAGAGAAATAAATTGAAAAGGTCTGAGTTCTGCGAATTCATTAAAAAGGAAATTCTCAATAAACAAGTCAATCGGAGTATTGAATATTTGACGGTTCATACCTTCAAATAGATTAGAACAATAATCAGCAATTGACTTTTCAG
>JAYSPU010000326.1:0-4253 GCA_043721935.1 Bacteroidota bacterium
TTCTACCAACTCACCGAACCCGAGTCCTCCTGGCAACCGAATTCATACGAGTTAATTGTATTTGAAGAATGGTTTTTGGCCAAGGCAAAAGGGGAGATGTACAACCATAAGGAAGTAATGGCTAAAATGAAAAAGCGGTATACAGAACGGAAGAATTCTATTTCGCTTTTGACTGTATAAAAAAAGTGGAACTTTCAATTTGAAAATCCCACTGCATTTTTTCTTGTGTTATTATTTACTTCCAAAAACCTTCTTGAGTAAATTCGTTACTCTGGCTGCCGGATCTTTGCGTATTTTAGTTTCTTCTTGTGAGACTAGTGTAAACAACCCTTGTAATCCTTTTTGTGTGATGTAATCTTCCAGATTTGGATTCATAGGTTCTACTAGTGGAATTTTATTATAGGCTGTAATAAGCGGGTTCCAGTATCTGGTAACATCAACTTTCTGAATGGCAGTTTTAATTACCGGTTTGAAATTAGTGTAAAGTTCCAGGTTGGTTTTGTCCCTTAGAAAGTGTGTAGCAGCACTGTCGCTTCCCCTTAAAATACTCAAGCCATCATTGATCGTCATATTCCGAATGGCAGTGGCGAATATCGGAGCGGCATTCTTTGCAGCTTCTTCTGCAGCCCGATTCATGGTGAGAATAAAATCATCGACTTGCATATTCATTCCAATGCTTCTCAGCCGTGCTTCCATCTTTTGAGCTTCCGGCGGGAAGAGGATTTTTATCAGCGAATTGCCAAAATATCCATTGATCTTTGAACTGGAAGAACCTGCATTCTGGCTGCCGATTGTTAATGCTTGTTTTAAACCATCGGTAATTTCCTGAGTGGTAAGTGGCTTGTTGGCATTGATGGTTTTATCAACTTCTTTTCCGAATTTTTTAAGATCGAATTGTCCACTGGAACAGGTTGGGAAAAGTGCCCAGGCAAATAATAAAATGATGAGTGATTGACGCATAGTAGCTTGATTTGTTTTTTGCGAAACAAATATATGGCCAATTTACTTACTCTGCTTTTTTATCTGTATTTATTGTTCCATCGTCGCATGGGGAAAACCGTGAGCACCTTTTCTTCCATAACGCTTTCATTTTTTCTCTTTCGTCGGGATCCATTTTTTCCCATTTCTCTTTCCATTCTTTTTGACGTTCGTAAAAATGATGTCCGCCTTTAAATCCTGTAAAGCCACGGAACAAAATCCGACAGAGTAGCATAAGTCCTATTGCTTGCAAAAAGGTAATCGTCGTTCCGTGAAATAAGTCTGGAATGAGCCAGTTCCATAACCACATGACCACTGAAGCCATTGCAACAACTGCGACTGTTACAAAAAACACAGTCTTTACCATCCAAATACCTTTCATCTTATTCATCATTTTTTTTTTAATACATTTCATCATACAAATTCCGGAGACTCTTACGCAATGCCAGAATAGCATATCTTTTTCTTGATAGAAGGGTGTTCACTGATTCACCTGTTTCTTCAGCCATTTGTTTATAGCTGATGCCTTCCAATTCATGTTTCATAAACACCTCTCGTTGTTCCTTTGGTAATTCTTCCAGAGCCTGTTCAATTGCATTCCAGATTAGATCCTGATCGAATTCAGCATCGGGTGATTCAGCACTTCCTCGAATCAAATCGGCCAGGAACAATTGATCATCTTCACCGTTTCCTTGGAAGATTAATTGATCTTCAAGTAACAATGTTTTTTTCTTACGGTAAGTATCAATTATTTTATTCCGGGCGACCTTGAAAAGCCAGGCAGCCATCTTTTCAATTGGCTGCATCATCCGATACGATGCAGTTAATTCAAATAATACATCTTGAAAAATGTCTTCTGCTTCTTCGGTTTTATTGACTCGCTGACGGATGAAGTTAAATAGCCGCTTACCATTCTCTTCGACTACTTCACGTATTGATTCATCCTGTGCATCTGCCATCTCGATAGTTAAAGTTCGATCTTCGTACATACTCCGGATAGGACGCAGACCAAACCAATATATTTTAACGATTAGTAAATAACTGATTTTTAGATTTTACCTTTGTAAGATATTTCAAAAGTATGGTTTTAGCTGAAATTATTACAATTGGTGATGAGTTGCTGATTGGACAGGTAGTCGATACGAATAGTGCCTGGATCGGGCAACGATTAAATGAAATTGGAATAAAAGTAAAGCAAATTACCTCTGTAAGTGATGAAGAAGCACATATTCTCAGTGCATTGGATGAAGCCTCAAAAAGAGCGGATATAATTTTAATGACAGGAGGATTGGGTCCGACAAAGGATGATATCACAAAAAAAACATTGTGTACTTATTTTAATACCGGTTTAAGATTTGACGATGAATCGTATTCCATAATCGAATCGATATTTTCTGCAAGAGGAAGGGAAGTAACAGAGGTTAACAAGAAGCAGGCTTTAGTCCCGGAAAATTGCAAGGTTTTGTTAAACAGAAACGGAACTGCACCGGGAATGTGGTTTGATGCCAACAATAAAATATATGTTTCAATGCCGGGAATACCCGGTGAAATGAAAGGGTTAATGGAGCAATCCGTTCTTCCTGCTTTAAGGAAGAAGTTTTTGTTACCACCGATCGTGCATCGAACTTTTTTAACTCAAGGAATTGGTGAATCTATGTTGGCTGAGATAATTGCTGATTGGGAAGATGCATTGCCTTCAAATATTAAGCTGGCGTATTTACCTGCTGCCGGAATGGTTCGTTTACGTATTTCAGGAAATGGTTCGGATGAAAATGTATTAAAAAGTGAAATTGAAAATCGAGTTAATACGCTCATTCCTCTCATTCAACCTTACTTATATGGTATAGAAAACCAAAAGCTGGAAGAATTGGTTGGAGATTTATTAAGGGAACAGAAACGAACACTGGTAACAGCAGAAAGTTGTACCGGGGGAGCAATTGCTCATCGTATTACATCTATTCAGGGTAGTAGCGACTACTATCTTGGTTCTATTATTCCATATTCAAACCTTTTAAAGATAGGATTGCTTGGAGTAGAAGCAGGAGTAATTGAAAAACAAGGAGCTGTGAGCGAGAAAGTCGTTATTCAAATGGCTCAAAAAGCCAGGAAGCTCTTGAATGCTGATTATGCTATTTCTACCTCCGGAATTGCAGGACCAACCGGTGGATCTGATTTAAAACCAGTCGGTACGGTATGGATTGCTATTTCAGGTCCGGAAGAAACAATTACCCGAAAATTACAATTAGGAAGTCACCGGGATAGAATTATTCTGGAAACAGGTAATCACGCTTTAAATGAACTGAGAAAGATGTTATTGACAAGGAATGTTTGATGCTTTATTGAGCCTCGAGTTAAATGACTGATAAATAAACACTTTTGGAAAAATCCAATCTATTTCAAAGGAAAGGTTTTACACATTTCCTTGTTAAATTAATTAGAATGAAGATTTGTTTACATTAAATAAATACTATCTTTGCCCTCCCAAAATTAAATTGAAATGGCACGTATTTGTGATTTGACCGGTAAGCGAGCAATGGTTGGAAACAGTGTTTCCTTCTCTAATAAGAAAACTAAACGCAGATTCTACCCGAATTTGCATGTTAAGAAATTTTATGTTCCTGAATTAGGCGAGTGGATTCGATTAAAAGTATCAACTTCCGCTATTCGTACTATCAACAAAATTGGTATCAGTACTGCTATCGAACGGGCAATTAAAAAAGGAAAAATCTAATCTAACCCATAGATTCTCTTAAGGCTGTTCTTCCCAAAGGACAGCCTTTTTTATTGTATTACTTTTTCTGCATTCAAAAAACTATTTTTGAAACGCTTAATATATAAGGTCGACATCTAAATACGTTTGAATGAAATTTCTCACTAAATTCTTTTTCATTGGTATTAGTCTGTGTTTTATCTGTCGTTCGACTTCTGCTCAAAAGCTTTCTTCGTCATTTCATACAGGGAGAAGAGAAGCTGTTAGAGGACTTTTACCGGACAGTTCAATGGCAATATTTTTTTCGGCGCCGATAAGAAATCGTTCCAATGATGTTGATTTTGACTTCCATCAGGATCCTGATTTATACTATTTGACCGGTTTTACACAACCGGATGCTGTGCTTTTGATCTTTAAAGATTTTCAATCTATAAATGGGCTTCTGGTGAATGAACTCTTATTTATTCACGATAGAGATCCTAAAAAGGAACAATGGCTTGGATCAATGTTGACAGTTGAAACCGCTGCAGCCTTGTCGGGTATTAAAGGTGTTTATTATAGTTCA
>JAYSPU010000327.1:0-6842 GCA_043721935.1 Bacteroidota bacterium
ATTCTTTACTTCCTGCATAAGCCGGATTTAATAACAGATGGTTGAACATGTACTGGCTTACCAACAGATCCTGTTGGGCGTAGCTACTCATGCCGGTGAGCGCAAACGTAATGAGGATTAAAAGTTTTTTCATTCTATTTGGTTTGTCTTTTTTATTTGTTTGCGTAACGACGAAGATCTACGTAAGTATTTTTCTTAATCGAACTGTTTTTTACTTCGAATATCACGAAGTAGGTTCCTTCAGGAAGATCATCACCTGAACGATTTTGTCCTTTCCAATCGGTGTTAGTGTAATTGTCTTTTGAGTACACTAAATTTCCCCAACGATTAAATACAGTGAATGTATTGTTAGGATACTTTGTTAAACCTTTGATAAAATAGCCATCGTTGTAACCATCACCATTTGGAGAAAATCCTGTTGGCAATTCAAGCTCACAAGAATTTTCATAATTAACAAGAATAGTATCAGAAGCAGAACATCGTTGATTGGAAATCGTCCAAACTAAAATATTATCACCATTCATAGGTGAAACGAATGCATTATATTTTGTAGCATCATCAAACGTTGCACTTGTATTAGCTGTCCAGTAACCTATAAAAGTAGGATACGTATTTCCATTTAACTGAAGTGCATTTAATCCGCAATACGTTGTATCGTTACCTGCTGTAGCAGCATAATTCACCAGATTATCAACGTCAATACTGGATGTACCTGTGCAACCGGTTTGATTGGTAACTGTCCATGTTAATGTAGTAAGTCCGGCACCCAGATTTAAAACAATGGTATTCGGATTGTTTGCATTTGCAAATACTACTCCTGAAACACTTGACCACTGACCGGAATGGCCGGAAGCTAATTGAGCATTCAATATGATACTGTTGCCGGTACAGATCGCAGTATCGCCACCGGCAAAAGAATTCACCGGACCCGGTTGATCTACTTGAAGAGTTAATTGTTGTGTACAATTATAAGAATCCCCAACAACTATTTGATAAACTCCGGCAGTGATGTTATTCAAATCCTGAGTAATTACAGAACCCGGAGTCCAGTAATATTCATATCCGGTACCTGTACCACCGCTAACTGAAATATCAATGGATCCATTTGAAAAACCATTACAAGTTGGTTGCGAAATTGTTGTTGCAACAATGTTGATTTGAGGATTTTCTGTTACAGTTGTAGACGATGAAGCAGTACAGCCACGAGCATCTGTAAGTGTAACAGTATAGGTTCCAGGAGGAACAACTACAACAGGTCCACCACTTACAGCAGGATTCCAACTATAAGAATATGGAACAGTACCACCTGAAGCAATCGCTATTCCTACTCCAGTTGATCCAAAGCAAGCAGGATTGGAAGAAGCTTGAACAGTCAATAATGTCGGCTGAGTAATTGTAACCTGCGCTACCGCTGTACAATTGTTTGCATCGGTAACCGATACATTATATGTTCCTGATGAAAGTGAAGTAGCAGTACTTGAATTCTGAACCGGACTAGTATTCCACACATAAACAAAAGGACCCGTTCCACCACTCTGCACCAATACGGTAGCTGAACCATTTCCATCACCAAAACATGTTGGACTATTTGAAGATGTAGTCAAAGAAATTGTCTGACTGTTTACAACAACACTTTGCTGAATCGTACAATTGTTTGCATCGGTAATAACAACATCATAAAGACCGGTTGGTACATTATATAATGTATCATTCGTATTTCCACCATTCCATAGATAGGAATAACCTGACACTCCACCGCTTACTGAAACAACAAAAGCACTTCCGTCAGAGTTGTTACAACTAGCCGGTGAAGATCCTAATTGTACTTGCAATTGTAATGGTGAAGAAATGGCAAGTGTTTGCGAATTTGTACAACCTGTTCCATCTGTAATAGTAACTGTATATGCTCCGGCAGCTAATCCATTAGCAACCTGAGTATTTTGAACCGGACTTGTATTCCAACTGTACATTAATGTTCCTGAACCACCTGAAGCAGTTACTCCAATCACACCATTGGTATCACCATAGCAACGCAATGCACTTAATGTATCCACATTGATGCTAATGACACTGGTTGCAGGTTGAACATTTACAGTAGATGCTGAAGTACAACCGCGACTATCTGTAACAATGACAGTATAATTTCCTGCAGCAAGATTTGAAATAGTATCAGTAGTTGAAACAGGATTCGTATCCCATGAATATGAATATGGTCCTACTCCGCCAGTTATTGTTGCAAATGCACTTCCACTTCCGGCACACGATTGAGTCAATGTTGAAGCTGTTGCACTGAGCAATGGAGGATTTGTTATCGTTGCTGAAAAAGATCCGGCACAACCGGTTATACTATCGATAACCTGCACAGAATATAAACCTGCAGCCAGATTGCTGATGGAAGAAGTTGTTTGTCCTCCCGGCGACCACAGATAACCATAGTTTCCGGGGTTCACCGGAACGATACTTACCATACCATTATTCTGATTATTACATACTATATCAGTAACACTTACATTCACAGCAGGTGAATTGACATAGATACGATAGGAAAAAGTCTGATATCCATTATTAGGACATGCATCATCACGAACGGCAACGGTAAAGACATGCGGACTTGTACTAATATTAGCTGAAGTCGGTGTCCAGCAAAAACGACCGGTTGGATATGGAAATCCGCTCACCGTAAATGTAGCATTCGCAATTCCCTGATTCCATGTCATGAAAACATTTTGATTTGGATCTACATCATTACCGATGATATCAAAACAAAGATTTGTTCCTGCACAGATAGTAGTATCACGAACATTTGTTCCATTGAATCCGGAAGCAGTTGGAAGAGTATTGGTACAAGCACGAACATAAATTTCCATATCTCTCACCACACTACCGATTAAAACTCCATTTCTATATTCAAGAACTAAAACAGAAAGTACGCCGACTTCAACCTGTGTTGGAGTCATGACAATATCACCGGTAACAGGATCGATGGTCAATGCCGGAGATGACGTCACCGGATTAGTTGCAGAATAACCGGGCAAATATTGAATGGGAGAATTGACATCTGTTAATGGATCTACTAACATAAATGCAATTGAATCACCATCGGGATCAACTACACCATGATTATAAGTAAAGTTCTGACCGATGCAAACGAAAGCAATTGGAATATTGGTGAACCTTGGAGAAGAGTTACAGTTATAATTTAAATTATCCATATGAGTTGAAACATACATCGATGGATTTGTTCCAACATTACACGGTAGTTGTTGAACCATAGTTGTAATGTCACAGTTCCGGCAACAATATTTCCAACTAATGACCCAATCGGAACATTGCATTGGCATGGTTACGATTCCACTGTACTTCCATTGTTGAATACCCGGAGTTCCGGATGTTGAATCATCACAACTGGTAATTAATGTAGGACATGGGTAAGTAATCTCAGTTCCTGTATTCAATACCGGATCCAATTCAATTGAAAAATATTGATTGCAGCTGGCTGAGATCAATTCAATAGTTACACCCAAAGGTGCATCAGATCCACGACAGTCGCGATAAAAGGTAAGATCTATACGATATGTATTCCCTCCCAAACATGTATATGAAATATCAGATCCGGCAAGATGTGTAGCATAAGATGTTTGGGGTAGAATTCCAAAAGAGCCTGCAAGTGACATTATTAAAATCAGTCTGCGTAAAAACTGCATCATACTTAGTGTATTTAAAGTTTGTAGTTGAAAAGGAACAGAATAGATAGTCCACACCATTCCCACGATGAACCAACCTGTTTTACTCCACCATTTTTAAAAAAGTTTCCGGATTAGTTCAACACTTTACATGAGATTTCAACAATGGTTAATTGCTATAAATTAGCTCAGAACTAAAAAAACTGAACTTCCTTAAACATAATAAACAATTAACAAAAAAAGGGTTGTCTTAAAAGATTAAGATTGAACTGAAAAAATTTCATTTCTATTTTTAAGCATATTTCGCCCCGGGGATGAAAGTAACTTGATTAAATAATCAACTTATTTTTCCCGGATAAGAATTTCCATCTATGTATGTCACAAAAACCTAAGACTGAACTGAAAAAAATTCAGTTCTATTTTTAAACATATTTCTCCCCGGGGATGAATGTAACTTGATTGGATAATCAAAATTCTTTTCCCGGATAAAAATCTAAGTAAATTGAGGCCGTTTCAAAAGATTGAGATTGAGATTGTATTGAAAAAAATCACACTCATTTTTGAATACAATTCGCCCCGGGGATAAATATAACTTGACTGGATGATCAAATAAATTTTCCCAATTGAGGCCATTTCAAAAGGTTGAGATTGAGATTGAGATTGAGATTGAACTGAAAAAAATCAGGCTCATTTTTAAACATATTTCGCCCCGGGGATGAAAGTAACTTGATTGGAAAATCAAAATATTTTTCCCGGATAAAAATCTAAATAAACAGATGCCATTTCAAAAGATTGAGATTGAACTCAAAAAAATCAGGCTCATTTTTAAATACAATTCGCTCCGGGGATAAATATAACTTGATTGGATGATCAAATTTTTTCCCAATTACGAAATTCATATATCTCAAACATGTAGCAAACCTGCCGCTGTGAGGCCTTTGCCATACAATTTATCCCCTGATTTGTTCCCCTTTGCATGGCTGCCCTATCCAGGGCAATTCAATTAAATGATCAAAGAACTCAATTTTAAAAAAAATGTACAATCACCTATATGATAGTTAGTTTTTGATGGATTTTATTTTAATCATAAGCATTATCGGTTAAGGTTAATCTTTATAAATTGATCAGAATTTAATTCTGTGCATTTCCCTTTCAAGTAAACTGTTCTATCCTCGGGGACATCTTCTGATAAGATCATCCACTAAATATAAACATATCACCATCTTAAAGTTCTTTCGGAGAAAACTTCATGCGTGTTCAAAAAAGAAAGAGGCTGTCAAAATGTATTTTGGAGACAGCCTCTTTTGTCAATGACATTTAAAGATTAAATTGAAGAATGCACAGGAATGTCCTCCTTGTGGATTTCAAAATGATCTTCTTCTTCTTTATATTTCAGAATACGATCCAATGCAGCAGGGACGACATCGCTGCAGATCACAATGAATGATCCTTTTTTGGCACCTTTGATTGCATAATCAATTGCTTCGGATTCTTTTGGAATGACGGTTACCTTTTTATTTCCTTCGGCTTTAATTCCAACCATCATCAAGTCAATGATTTCCTGTTCAGATCGCCCGCGCAGATTTTTATCCTGGCGAATAATAATTTCATCAAACATCTGAGCAGCAAGTGTTCCCAATTGAACCAAGTCATCATCGCGACGATCCCCTACTCCTGCAATGATTCCAACTTTTGGTTTTGCTTCAATCTTATCCAGATATCGGGCAATTGCCTGGAAACCTGCAGGATTGTGTGCATAATCCACCATCACATTGAAGTTACGGAACTGGAACATGTTCATCCGTCCGGGAGTTTGGGTCGGAGATGGAATAAATGTTTCTAAAGCAAGACGGATATCATCCACTTTAAATCCGCGTAAAAATCCGGCGATGACAGCAGGCAAAACATTCTGAATCATAAAGACTGCCTTTCCGGAGAAAGTCAGCGGAATATTCACCACCTTATCGACACGAATTTTCCATGTGCCTTTACAAATTGTTACATATCCATTTTCCACGATAGCAGCAATGCCACCATTTTCACAATGTTTAATTATGCGTGGATTGTTTTCGTCCAGACTGAATAGTGCAATGTTGCAATTCAATCCTTTTCTCATATTAAAAACAAGATCATCATCAGCATTTAAAATCGCATGGCCTTCCGGCAAAACGCTTTCAGCTACAACAGCTTTTACGCGTGCCATGTCTTCAATCGTATTGATGTCTTTTAATCCTAAATGATCAGCAGCAACATTGGTCACAATTGCAATATCACAATTATGAAAACCCAATCCTGCTTTTAATATTCCACCTCGTGCACATTCCAATACAGCAAAATCAACAGTTGGATCGCGAAGTACAAATTCAGCACTCAGCGGACCGGTGCAATCACCCACTTCAACCATACGGTTTTGAATATAAATACCATCGGTTGTTGTGAAGCCAACTTTATGTCCCATTGTTTTTACAATGTGAGCAGTCAGACGAGTGGTTGTTGTTTTTCCATTTGTACCTGTAACAGCAATAATAGGAATACGTGCGCTGGTTCCCGGAGGATATAACATATCAATAACAGGCTCTGCAACATTTCGTGGCAATCCTTCAGCAGGTGCAATGTGCATTCTGAATCCCGGACCTGCATTTACTTCTAATACAGCACCACCATTTTCATGAACAGGAACACTTATATCCGGAGTCATGATATCAATACCACAAATATCTAATCCAATGATACGTGCGATTCGTTCTGCCATGAAAACATTGAAAGGATGAACAACATCGGTAACGTCTGTTGAAGTTCCACCGGTACTTAAGTTCGCAGTACGTTTCAACAACAACTCTTCTCCTTTTTTCAAAACAGAACTCAAAGACAATCCTTTTTCTTCGAGCATTCCTAACGTCATATCATCCACTTTGATACTGGTCAACACTTTCTCATGACCATATCCACGACGCGGATCACTGTTTACAATGTCGACTAACTCAGACACCGTATGTTTACCATCGCCGATTACTCTTGCAGGAGTACGTCTTGCACCGGCAATAAATTTATAATCCACAACCAATAAACGATGATCAGCACCGGTAATAAATTTTTCGGCTATCACTCCGCGTGAAACTCGCTTTGCAATGGCTAATGCTTCCACTGCGGCATCCCAGG
>JAYSPU010000328.1:0-2414 GCA_043721935.1 Bacteroidota bacterium
ATGATGATGGCATCACGAATGGTTAGTAAACTGTCTTGTGCTGAACATAACGATGGAAATAAAAGCAAGAGCAATAATTTACGCATCGTGTTTCCTTTCTCTTGAAATGAAAGTGTACACGGCAGGAATGACATAGAGTGTAAGCATAAGAGAGAAAAATAACCCACCGACAACAACAATTCCCATTGGTATCCGACTTTGTGCACCATTCCCTAAACCAATAGCAATTGGCATGGCACCAAGGATTGTTGCAATTGTTGTCATCAATATCGGACGTAAGCGCATCGTTGAAGCTTCAACAACTGCTTCAATTTTGCTAAGCCCTTTTTCTTTTTGTTGATTCGCAAATTCAACAATTAAAATTCCATTTTTAGTGACGAGGCCGATCAGCATGATGATACCAATCTGACTAAACAGGTTTAATGTCTGATTGAACATCCACAACGATAACACAGCGCCTGCAAGTGCAAGTGGAACGGTAAGCATGATGATGAATGGATCTACAAAACTTTCGAACTGAGCGGCGAGAATTAAATAAACCAGAATCAGCGCCAGTATGAATGCAAATAAAATATTTGAACTGCTTTCTGTATAATCTCGTGATGCTCCTGTTAACGCTGTCGTAAAACTTTCATCCAACACTTCTTTGCTGATTTTATTCATGGCGTCGATGCCGTCACCAATGGTTTTTCCGGGTGCGAGTCCGGCAGAGACGGTTGCTGATCTGTAACGATTGAAATGATACAGTTGCGGCGGACTACTTCTTTCTTCCACATTTACAACATTATCAAGTTGAATTAATTCGTTTCTGTTGTTGCGAACAAAAAGGGAGCGGATATTAATAGGTTCACTTCGGTTCATTCGGTCAACCTGAGCAATGACCTGATATTGTTTTCCGCTCATGATAAAGTAAGACATGCGTCTGCCGCTATAAGCCATTTGTAAGGTCTGTGCAATATCTGCAACAGAAACTCCCAAGGCTGCAGCACGATTACGGTTGATCGTTACATTCAATTCCGGTTTGTTGAATTTCAGGTTTACGTCGACTCCTTGAAAGACAGGATTTTTATTTGCGGCTTCTAAAAACATAGGCAAATACGTTTTTAATTTTTCAAAATCCTGTGCTTGTAAAACATACTGAACAGGAAGTCCGGCGCGTGCACTTCCTCCAACACCAATGGTTTGTTCTTGAATAACAAATGCTCTTCCTTCAGGAAAATTGCGAAGATTTTTATTCAGATAATCCGCAACTTGTTGTTGTGTACGTTTACGTTCATCAGGTGCGACCAAAGCAAGTCTGACAAAACCTGTATTCACTGCGCCGGATCCAATAAATCCGGGTGCTGTTACACTTAATGCAATTCTTTTTTCCGGAATGGAATCATTGATAAAATTTACAATGTTACCCATGTAATTATCCATGTAATCGAATGAGGTTCCTTCCGGTGTACTCACAGCCATTCGTAATAAACTGCGGTCTTCCAATGGTGCAAGTTCGGATTGCAGATTGGAGCCGATCAGAAAAATCATGAAGCCTGTGATCAATAAAATGAACCAGGCCCAGTTTCTGAATTTCATAAAGTTGGTGAGCGACCGATGATAGCCGTCTGTCATTCTTTTGAAGAAGGGTTCTGTCCGTATATAAAATCGTGAATGCTTTTGATCTTTTCTGGCAATCAGAACGTTTAAAACAGGAGTAAGCGACAGTGAAACAAATGCTGAAATCATAATGGCGCCGGCCATGACAATTCCGAATTCACGGAAGAGCCTGCCTGTAAATCCTTCGAGAAATATAATTGGTAAAAAGACAGCAGCAAGTGTAAGCGAGGTAGAAACAACAGCAAAGAAAATTTCTTCCGATCCTTTCTGTGCAGCCTCTTTGGGTTTCATGCCACCTTCAATTTTCTTGTAGATATTTTCTGTGACAACAATTCCATCGTCAACTACCAATCCGGTTGCCAGTACGATTGCTAATAAAGTAAGAATGTTTACGCTTAATCCTGCTACATACATAATAAAGAAAGCACCGATTAAAGAAACCGGTATGTCAATTAGCGGACGAATGGCAATTAACCAGTCGCGGAAAAATAAATAGATGATAAGTACGACTAATAAAAAAGCGATGAGCAAGGTTTCTTCAACTTCTTTGATGGAATTGCGGATGAACTTTGTGTTGTCAAGCGCTATGTCCAGCTTAAAATCTTTTGGCAATTCTATTTTTAGTCGTTCAAAGCGTTTGTAAAACTCATCAGCAATTTCAATGTAATTGGATCCGGGTTGCGGGACTAAGGCCAGCGCTATCATTGGTGTACCCGATTGCTTTAATATAGTCTCTTCGTTTTCAGGTCCGAGTCTCACATCTGCTACATCTCTCAGTCGAATAGTTGTACCATTTGTTGAACTAATGATCAGGT
>JAYSPU010000329.1:0-2409 GCA_043721935.1 Bacteroidota bacterium
GATCGTACACGACTTAGTAAAACTTCAAGTTCATTGTCAGCCATAGATATATTTTCTTTGTGGTCGGCTACATGAACTATCGTAATGTTGGCGCGAAAAGGTTTGAGCAATTCAATAAGTGAAAGAATGTTTTGTAAATCATCATTCGAGTAATTAACAGCAAATGCAATTTTCTCAGGCATTTTTATTTCTGCGTCTTCAGGAATAGCAAGAACAGGAATTTTAGAATCTTCTATGACAGATGCTGTATTGGATCCTAAAATGGTTCGCATACCGCTTCCTCTTGTTCCCATGATGACTAAATCGGCATGAGCTGATATTTCCTCATTGATGATTTCATCCTCGGGAAAGTTGATAGCTATTCCTGACTCACAAGAAATTAAAACATTGGGATAGATTTTTTCGTATTGTACTTTAATTTCTGATAATCGCTGTACGGTATCGTTTTTTAATTCTGATTCAGAAGGAAGCGCCAATGGTACATCCGATGAATAAATCGGAATGGAAATGAAATGATATAAAATAATTTGCCCGTTAATTCGACTGGCAAGATTCATTGCATACTTCAATGCGTGTTCAGCATTTTTTGAAAAGTCTGTAGGAACAAGGATTTTCATAGCGAAATGGAATTAATAAACAGTAAACCTATCTCATTAACTGATAGCCGGCCATGACTTCCGTCATTTCATAAACAGAATGAGTTTAGTCTTTTAAATGTACGAAAATTTAAAGAACAGGAAAAGGGTTTTTGAATCTTGAATTCGGTTAATTTAAATAGACCGTGTAAACTTTGAACAGTTTTAATTTTTAAAATGTGTGTACTTTTAAAAGCAGCAACCCAACATTACTGCACTAAAAAATTATTTGTAAAAATCACAACGAAGATTTAGCTAACATCGTTTAATTGCCATTCAAAAAAGTAAATCTTTACTCAGGAAGATTTGTGTTTCATTCCTTTATACGGCCTGTAATATTTTTCTAAAAAATTGGACTTGGAATCATGATAAGAGGTTACCGCTCCAACTTTGTAAAGCGCAAAAATATAATACCAAGCAAAGTCAATCTGATATTTTAAAAAACCTGCTCGTGCGCTTCGGGGAAATAAATGGTGATTGTTGTGCCATTCTCCTGCTACTATTCCCGGCCAGTATTGATTGATTGAACGATCTTTTGTGCTGAAATCAACGCCTTCTTTTTGCTTGTCTGTTCCTCTACCGTGGCCATCGTAATTGAATGTCCTTACACCTAAGGCCCAGAAAAAAGATCCGGTGAATAAGGCACTGGCTAACGGTAATCCTCCAATTAACATAAATACTCCAAACCAAAAGGAGTAGTTAAGAATTAGCATGAATACAGTGGTAAAAGGATTTGATACTGATCCCCACTTTTGATATTCATCATAGGTGTTACACCGAATGCCTGTATGTGACATGAAATTTTTTGTACGGGTGTAATCACTTAAACTCAGATGATGAGAGATAGGTTGATGATTTGCATCCGCTAAAAAACAATACAGCCAACCGCCGTTTGCATTATATGGATCACCTGCTTTGTCTGATAAAGCATGGTGAACGTGATGAGAAACTACATAGATCTCTTCCGGAATCATTTTAGGAACCAAATTTTTTGTCACCAATAACCAGAATTTATTTTTGAACCGGTAGGCTTGATGAGTAGAGTAGCGGTGGAACCAAATCGTTCCATGCGAGCCCATGACAACCATTCCATAAACAAAGGCTATGACTAAGTATAGAAAACTGAAATACTTAAAAATAAATAGGTAGACAAATGGTAACAACAAAAACATACCGGCCCAACTGGTAAATGCCAGCCAGTTCTTTTTGGATTTTACAATGTTGAGGCGATTGATAAATTCTTTCAGGATCTGCTTTTTACAGGGTTTAATAAATTGCCCCGAAGAATCTCTCCACCCATATGATGGTGGTCTTAAAATATTTTCTATAAAACTCATGAAATCAATTTGAGATTAAAGTGGATTTAACTAGCAGTAAAATCCTCGCTCAAGGTATTAATAAAAGTTGAGAATAAGGGTAAAATAAATGGTGAATGAGGTTATGCGAAGAAATCGGCGAGCTATCAATTTACGGGTAGTTATTCTAAATAGCTTTGGCAAAAGGTATAGTTTGGAATTAGAGGTTATTTGCTAGTTAGCAGCTTCCATTTCTTACTTTGATTTAATAAGTTATATCTTCATATTCATCATGTTTCTTGAAAAATTCTATCTCGCTCTTGGAAGATATCTATATGCATTGGTAATGGTTGATGGTGAGCTAAGTGAGAAGGAAATACGGACTTTTGAAACGTTTATTCAGAATGAAACAGGCCATTTGAATAATACTGATGAATTTGATGATGTTGCCTTTTTAATCCTGAGTAAGCTTTCTTTTT